>NZ_JBFSVE010000010.1:0-102295 GCF_041467715.1 Vibrio sp. 10N.247.311.14 | reverse complement strand
GCTTGTACGGTGGTGTGAGAGGACGGAGGCCGTGAGGCCTCCTCCTACTCGATTGCACAGAACAGGCAGTAGCCTACGAGGTGGGAAGAGGTTGCGTTGGTTAGTTAGAGGCTAAGTAGCAAGAGTGCCAGGCTTAGTAAGTGGCGACAAAACTTGGTTTAAAACCCGTGTTCAGTAAACCTTACTAAGGCTAGGGCAGTGACTGTCTTCCAATAATTTGTCAACTACTGACAGTGGGCAGCCTTAATCTTGTCTGAAAAAAGGGACGGCAGGTTAATAATCGTTATTGGAGTGGCTTATTCTCATTAATCGTATGACATTTAGAGTGCATTATTTCATCAATAGGTTATTTTTTGATTGGGATATCGCTCTTGTAAGTACAAAGCGTGACCATATTTTCTCGTAAAGTGAATCCCCGTCACAACTTGCGTCTAAGCATTGAAGGATTACCCTAAAACTATTGCGTAACGGAAAAGACGTCGTTATTATAATGACCATATAATCATACAATACTATATTTGGAGTTTGAACATGACTAAACCTGTAATCGGTTTCATTGGCCTAGGTCTTATGGGCGGCAACATGGTTGAAAACCTACAAAAGCGCGGCTACCACGTAAACGTAATGGATCTAAGCGCTGAAGCTGTTGCTCGCGTTACAGATCGCGGCAATGCGACTGCATTCACTTCTGCTAAAGAACTAGCTGCTGCAAGTGACATCGTCCAGTTTTGTCTTACAACTTCAGCTGTTGTTGAAAAAATCGTTTACGGCGAAGACGGCGTTCTAGCTGGCATCAAAGAAGGCGCAGTATTAGTAGACTTCGGTACTTCTATCCCTGCTTCTACTAAGAAAATCGGCGCAGCTCTAGCTGAAAAAGGCGCGGGCATGATCGACGCACCTCTAGGCCGTACTCCTGCACACGCTAAAGATGGTCTTCTGAACATCATGGCTGCTGGCGACATGGAAACTTTCAACAAAGTTAAACCTGTTCTTGAAGAGCAAGGCGAAAACGTATTCCACCTAGGTGCTCTAGGTTCTGGTCACGTTACTAAGCTTGTAAACAACTTCATGGGTATGACGACTGTTGCGACTATGTCTCAAGCTTTCGCTGTTGCTCAACGCGCTGGTGTTGATGGCCAACAACTGTTTGACATCATGTCTGCAGGTCCATCTAACTCACCATTCATGCAATTCTGTAAGTTCTACGCAGTAGACGGCGAAGAGAAGCTAGGTTTCTCTGTTGCTAACGCTAACAAAGATCTTGGTTACTTCCTTGCTCTTTGTGAAGAGCTAGGTACTGAGTCTCTAATTGCTCAAGGTACTGCAACTAGCCTACAAGCTGCTGTTGACGCAGGAATGGGTAACAACGACGTACCAGTAATCTTCGACTACTTCGCTAAACTAGAGAAGTAATCGACGTACGACCTCGCTAGGGTATTGCCTGTCTTTTTAGGCGGCGATACCTCAGCGAGGTTCGTTTTTATCTGCCATACCCAACCCTTTGTTCCCTCGTTAAACTCTTCTACTTCTACTTCCTCAGCTACACCTACTCCAAACTCTGTTCAACTTTGTTACTGCCTCAATTCCTATTTTTGTTTCTATATCTATATCTATATCTATTTGTAAATTCAAAGCCTTCTAGCACCAACTCACTCACTTTTCCTCGCAAGCTTAAACCAGTGCACTTAACTGATTGTTGGCGATGGCTTAACACCGCTCGTATATCGGGTCTGAAAAGAAAGTAAAAAAAACCCACACAGCTGGTGACTGCATGGGCATGTTCGGACGAGCCGTCTGGAAAAACAAATGATCAATAGAAAGTGAAAAAACGAATAACGAGATCCCCCGACAGTTTCTACGTTAAACGAGTTCAATGACCTTAAAGCGGCTGCTTCAATTATCACTTTGAACTGAACAAAAGCATCCAGAAAGAACTTAAGTTATGATTCAAATACACCATAACTTAAGGCTTATTGTATTACAAATAAATTTTAAGATTGAATGCCTTGAGTGAATGGTTGGTTAGTGAAAATGTGACCTAAGGCTCACTTTCCTAGTCAGGTGACCGAAAGTGATATGAATAATTTGAGTGGAGGCATTATCGGCGAAGTTGTGAGGTAATCATCTGAAAGTTGATCATTTTTAATTGGTTAATTATTCCTTTCTAATCATGTTAAAAGTTCAAACTCATAAATGATACCTATGTCACAGGGTGATTTTAACCAGTTTTGATATGTCAAGATTGCTCACAGAAAGTGCAGTAAATTAAACATACAATATTAATTAAATTGATGGTTGTGACGATGGAACGGCATGAACAAGTTTTGCTTCCCGTATCTTCGAATATCTAAAAAATGACCATTTCATTCGGATAAAAATAATAGACATAGGTTGATATGGATTATGAGTTTTATGAATTCAAAATTGTCTCTAGGGTTTAAAGGAAAATTGATTTTAATGGTGGCGATCGTCAGTTCCAGTGCCTTGGCATTTACGAACTGGTTCACGCTTAACTTGGCGACTGATCAAGTAAACCAAACGATTTATAACGAGATTGATCACTCGTTAACGATAGAAATTAATCAGATTGAAAGCACCGTCCAGCGCACCATCGATACGGTCAATTCCGTTGCACAAGAGTTCATGAAATCCCCATACCAAGTACCAAACGAAGCGCTGATGCATTTTGCCGCTAAGCTCGGTGGTATTGACAAGATTGTAGTGGGTTTTGATGATGGTCGTTCTTACACTTCTCGTCCTTCAGAGTCTTTCCCAAACGGTGTTGGAATCAAAGAAAAATACAACCCAACGACTCGTCCTTGGTATCAACAAGCGAAATTGAAATCAGGTTTATCTTTTAGTGATCTGTTTTTCACCAAGAGTACTCAAGTACCTATGATTGGTGTGACTTACACCTATCAAGATCGCGTCATCATGGCAGACATTCGATTTGATGATTTGGAAACTCAGCTCAAACAGCTAGATAGCATCTACGAAGCCAAAGGTATCATCGTGGATGAGAGAGGGATGGTAATTGCATCCACAATAGAAAACGTGCTTCCACAGAGCAATATATCTTCTGCTGACGCCTTAATGAAACTCAATGAAGCTATTGAACTACCTGACCAATTCATTGAGGGTGTGATTGATGGCAACCAGAGAATTTTGATGGCCAAGAAAGTGGATATTGGCAGCCAGAAAGAATGGTACATGATATCTAGTATCGATCCTGAACTCGCGCTCAATCAGTTGAATGGCGTGATGTCGAGTGCGCGTATCCTTATCGTGGCATGTGTGCTTGGCTCGGTGATATTGATGATTTTACTGCTGAATCGCTTCTACCGCCCAATCGTGTCACTGAGAAAAATCGTCCACGATCTATCTCAAGGTAACGGAGACCTGACTCAAAGGCTTGTTGAGAAGGGGAATGATGACTTAGGGCATATCGCCAAAGACATCAACTTGTTCATCATTGGCCTGCAAGAGATGGTTAAGGACGTCAAATTCAAGAACTCGGATCTTGATACCAAGGTATTAAGTATTCGAGAAGGCTGCAAAGAAACCAGCGATGTACTGAAAGTTCATACCGATGAAACGGTTCAGGTGGTCTCTGCGATTAATGGATTGTCTGAAGCTTCAAGTGAAGTCGAGAAGAACTCACAGTCAGCGGCAGAAGCAGCGCGAGATGCGGCCGTGTTCAGTGACGAGACTAAGCAAATTAACACGGTGACAGAAACGTACATCAGTGATCTTGAGAAGCAAGTTTGCACGACGTCTGATGATATTCGTTCTATGGCTAATGAAACACAGAGCATTCAGTCGATAGTGTCTGTGATTGGTGGTATTGCTGAGCAAACCAACTTGCTTGCGTTGAATGCATCCATAGAGGCGGCGAGAGCAGGTGAGCATGGTCGAGGTTTTGCCGTGGTGGCTGACGAAGTCCGTGCGCTAGCAAACCGAACTCAAATCAGTACTTCTGAAATAGAAGAGGCGTTATCTGGGTTGCAATCTAAATCGGATGGCTTGGTCAAATCGATTGAGTTAACGAAGAGCAATTGCGAGATGACTCGTGCTCAAGTTGTCCAAGCGGTAAACATGCTAGCGAAACTAACGGAACAGATGGAAACCGTGAGTCGTTTCAATAACGATATCTCAGGTTCTTCTGTTGAGCAAAATGCCTTGATTCAGAGTATTGCTAAGAACATGCATAAAATTGAAAGCTTCGTTGAAGAGCTTAATAAGCTAAGCCAAGATCAGTTGATTGAATCAGCAGAAATCAAAACACTTAACGGCAGCGTTAGTGACTTGATGAGCAGCTTTAAGGTTTAACTTTTCTAATATTTATATTTAAAAATCAACATACTAAGTTTAGTTGTTGATCTGAGAGCCACTCAATAGCTTGCGAGTTTAGAGTGGCCTTTCTGCGTTTTTCTTGAGTCTAACTCTACGCAATACTCATTCATCCCACTTCATTTGCCGCATCTCACATTCTGATAAATATATAATTGACATAAAATAATACAAATATACATTGTCACTCTATTCTTATGGATAAGTGAGATAAATGTGAATAAGCCAATCTTCGTCGTAGTACTCGTTTCGCTTACGTATGGCTGCGGTGGAAGCAGCTCCAGTGACAGCAGTGATCCTTCCGATACCAATAACCCAGGAATGCCCGCTGGTGTTGTTGCTCCCTATGATATTACCAAGTATCAAAACATCCTTTCCAGCTCAGATCTTCAGGTCTCTGATCCTAATGGAGAGGAGGGCAATAAAACCTCTGAAGTCAAAGATGGTAACTTCGATGGTTATGTCAGTGATTATTTTTATGCTGATGAAGAGACGGAAAATCTTATCTTCAAAATGACGAACTACAAGATGCGCTCTGAAGTTCGTGAGGGAGAAAACTTCGATATCAACGAAGCGGGCGTAAGGCGCAGTCTGTATGCGGAAATAAGTTTGCCTGATATTGAGCATGCCATGGCGAGTTCTCCCGCTGATCATGATGAAGTGACGTTGCTGCAGATACACAATAAGGGGACTGATGAGAGTGGTACGGGTTATATCCCTCATCCGCTATTGCGTGTGGTTTGGGAGCAAGAACGAGATGGCCTCACAGGTCACTACTGGGCAGTCATGAAAAACAATGCCGTTGATTGTAGCAGCGCTGCTGACTCTTCGGATTGTTATGCCACGTCATACAATCGCTACGATTTAGGTGAGGCGGAATTGGACAGTTTTACCAAATTTGATCTTTCTGTTTATGAGAACACACTGTCGCTCAAAGTGAATGATGAAGTAAAAGTGAATCAAGACATCGCTTACTGGCAGCATTTATTGAGCTACTTCAAAGCGGGTATCTATAACCAATTTGAGAATGGTGAAGCGATTGCTTACTATCAGGCGTTGAGATACACCACGACTCAAATCGATGGATCAAACGATTGGGACATTAATGATTGGAAGCTGACTATTCCACCGAGTAAGAATGATTGGTATGGAAGCGGTGGTGACAGTGCTGCTGAGTTAGAACCAGAACGTTGTGAATCGAGTAAAGATCTTCTTTCAAATGACAGCGATGTGTACGACAGTGATATTGATCTTTCTTACTTCAATACTGATGAAGGAAGAATGCACTTTAGAGCGGATATGGGATACGGCACCTCTACCCAAAACTCTAGCTATATTCGCTCTGAGCTCAGGGAGTTGTATCAAAGCAGTGTTCAACCGGATTGTAGCACCAGCGATGAAGATACAAGTTGGTATTTGGACGACACTAGAACGAACGCTACCAGTCACGAGTTAACCGCAAGCTTGCGAATTGAAGATTACCCGAACATCAACAATCAAGATCCAAAAGTGGTACTTGGACAAATCCATGGTTGGAAGATCAATCAAGCACTGGTGAAACTGTTATGGGAAGGCGAGAGTAAGCCAGTAAGAGTGATACTGAACTCTGATTTTGAGCGCAACAACCAAGACTGTAATCATTGTGACCCGTTCAGTGTCGAGTTAGGGACTTATTCGGCAAGTGAAGAGTGGCGATATACGATTCGTGCCAATCAAGACGGTATCTACTTGGCGACTCATGATTTAGATGGAACCAACACCGTTTCTCATTTAATCCCTTGGGGACAAGATTACACAGATAAAGATGGGGACACGGTTTCGTTAACATCAGATTGGACATCGACAGACATCGCTTTCTATTTCAAAGCAGGCATCTATCCACAATTTAAGCCTGATAGCGACTATGCGGGTGAAGTGTTTGATGTGAGCTTTAGTTCTCTTAGAGCTGAACACTATTTGAATTAGCTAACGTTTGAGTAACAACAATGACTGCTTTAAAGACCATATTGATTCCTAACAATGTGGTCTTTTTTTAACTGCTGCGACACTGTTAAATGAGATGTTCTGAACGATAAATGCTCTGCTCGAGTGATGCACATTCTCACCATTACCGCTCGGATTTTTCGCCCTTGATAGCCCATTTCGCATTCTAAATTTTCATATGTTGTCTTTTATCAATAGGAAGTGTGATCCAGTTAAAGTATGGAAAAAGCGAAAAGTGTTCCCAGTCTCATTTATTCAACGAAGTGTTTTATTTGTATTATAAGATTACGTAATATTTTTGTGTTATCGCAAATACTGAGAGAGAAAACGCCTTATAGCTCGTGTTTGCCAATTTATCTTTCACTTACGAACGCTGTCTTTGTATTATAATAATGGATTAGATATGAAACAAATTACTCTAAAAACCTTACTCGCTTCTTCTATTTTACTTGCAGTTGGTTGTGCGAGCACGAGCACACCGACTGTTGATTTCCCAAATAACAAAGAAACTGGTGAAGCGCTTCTGACGCCAGTTGCTGTTGCCGCTAGTAGCCATGATGGTAACGGACCTGATCGTCTCATTGACCAAGACCTAACTACACGTTGGTCTTCAGCGGGTGACGGTGAGTGGGCAATGCTAGATTATGGTTCAGTTCAAGAATTTGATGCGGTTCAAGCATCTTTCAGCAAAGGTAACGAGCGCCAGTCTAAATTTGATATTCAAGTAAGTGTCGATGGTGAAACCTGGACAACCGTACTTGAAAACCAACTGAGCTCAGGTAAAGCGATCGGCCTAGAGCGTTTCCAATTCGAGCCAGCAGTGCAAGCGCGCTACGTAAGATACGTTGGTCACGGTAACACCAAAAATGGTTGGAACAGTGTGACAGGGTTAGCTGCGGTTAACTGTAACATTAACGCATGTCCTGCTAGCCATATCATCACTTCAGACGTGGTAGCAGCAGAAGCAGTTATTATCGCTGAAATGAAAGCAGTGGAAAAAGCACGTAAAGATGCGCGTAAAGATCTTCGTTCAGGTAACTTTGGTGTAGCAGCGGTTTACCCTTGTGAGACCTCAGTTGAATGTGACACACGCAGTGCACTGCCAGTTCCGACAGGCCTGCCAGCGACACCAGTTGCAGGTAACGCGCCAAGCGAAAACTTTGACATGACGCATTGGTACCTATCTCAACCATTCGACCATGACAAAAACGGTAAGCCTGATGATGTTTCTGAGTGGAACCTTGCAAACGGTTACCAACACCCAGAGATCTTCTACACAGCTGACGATGGTGGTCTAGTCTTCAAGTCTTACGTGAAAGGTGTTCGTACCTCTAAAAATACTAAGTATGCGCGTACAGAGCTTCGCGAAATGATGCGCCGTGGTGACCAGTCTATTAGCACTAAAGGTGTTAACAAGAACAACTGGGTATTCTCAAGCGCACCTGAGTCTGACTTAGAAGCTGCTGCTGGTATTGATGGCGTTTTAGAAGCAACGTTGAAAATCGATCACGCAACAACAACAGGTAATGCGAACGAAGTAGGCCGCTTTATCATTGGTCAGATTCACGATCAAAACGATGAACCAATTCGTTTGTACTACCGTAAACTGCCAAACCAAGCAACGGGTGCGGTTTACTTCGCACACGAAAGCCAAGATGCAACTAAAGAGGACTTCTACCCTCTAGTGGGCGACATGACGGCTGAAGTGGGTGACGATGGTATCGCACTTGGCGAAGTGTTCAGCTACCGTATTGACGTTAAAGGCAACACGATGACTGTAACGTTAATGCGTGAAGGCAAAGACGACGTTGTACAAGTGGTTGATATGAGCAACAGCGGTTACGACGTAGGCGGCAAGTACATGTACTTCAAAGCAGGTGTTTACAACCAAAACATCAGCGGCGACCTAGACGATTACTCACAAGCGACTTTCTACCAGCTAGACGTATCGCACGATCAATACCAAAAGTAATCTGATCGAATAACACTTAATATTTAAGTTATCGCAATAGCCTCCAGCCTCAGGGTTCGGAGGCTTTTTTGCCTCCTGTTGTTTGGGCTTAAGCGTATGATTTAATTGAGTCGGAGAAGGGTAGTTATCAGTTACACATAGTTTAAGACAATATCATTAAGCTCATTCAGTATTAACTGTAGTCATTATCAGTTTCAGTTACTATCCTCTCGCCAATCGCCAATCGCCAATCGCCAATCGCCAATCGCCAATCGCCGATCACCATTAACCTCAGTCATGATTAATCTCAGCTGACAACAGGTCATATTGGCTCTCATTCAAAGCTAAACAATGCCAATATTATTTTGGAATCGCCAGAGCTAGAAAACTTCGACTTCGTTCTCAAGGTATGTACTAATGCGACGTCTACACATGAACGTATTGTTGTGCGTGGTCTACTAATAAGCATTAACTCGGCTGAATACTCCCGTACTGTTTTTGAAACCTCCACTTTTGGGTTGTTTAGCAAGACTCCTAGCAACAGCAATAAGTAGTGTTTCAACTCTTTCATAACTAGAAGGGCAGGGTTAGCCATCATTCTATTAGCGCCAATGCTTCATGAAATACTCAGGCGGGTTCAAGTCGATGGTTAAACGAATCCAGTGCTCAAGGGGATGCGCTTGAGGGTTAGTTGCTTGCAGGCCGTAAATACCTTGATTGTATGGTACGGTGATGTTGAATAATAATTTGTGGGTTGAGTGCAGAGCTGAGGGGTTTTGTTTATCTATGATAGATACAGGGCTTTTGAGAGGGTTAAATAAGTTAGAGAGGCAAGGGGGCATTCGTTACTAGCAGCATCGGTGCTTATTCAACGCTGAAGCAAAGTTCCGCTGAGTCAGAGAGCTTAACTGAATCGCCAGTCTGCTTTTTATTCTTGAGCTAACAATAAAAAATCCCTATCAAATTACGTTGATAGGGATTTGTTTTATCTAGCAATCAAGTCAAACAGACTTTCTAGTGAGAACTAGAATAGGTCTGAATCTAGGTTGTCGAAGTAGGTGTATGTCCCTTTTGAACCATTGTCACCATTGTATAGCGCAATAGCGGTCGGGGAACCACCTGCACTTTCAGCTTTTAACCCAGTGTAGTCTGTTCCATCAACATTGACGGTAATGTCTGTATCTACCCATGAAATGGTCACATCTACCCATGTGTCTTTTGAGTATGAAGCAAGGTCAACTTGGCTGCCTGATTCGTTGCGGAATTTAATCATACTAGATGTAAATACAACTTCAGTGAAGCGACCACTAGATGATGCATCGTTATTAGAACCTAAGAAAATGTATGATGCTTTTACATAGCCATCGCTAGGGATGTATACAGATGTAGAAACAGAGCCAGTTTCTGCTGCGCCATTAGCAAAGTCGCGGCCAACGATAGCTTTGTTATTATCAGTGGTTGAGTCCGCACCATCTTCAATTCGTAAAGAGTTAGAACCCGACTTGGCAAAGTCACTACTGATCACTGCTGTATTTAAAACCCCATCAACACCTTTTGTCTGGTACGCAGGGTTAGCCACATCGATCTGCGTACCTACAGTATAAGAATCGAAGTTGTCTGTTACTTCGCCGGGCTCTGGATCTGGATCTGGTTCAGGTTCTGGCTCAGTATTGCCGCCATCAACAACAACTGTCGCTTCCGCAGTATTGTTGTTGTACGGATTACCTGATAGCGCTTGGCCATTCGGGTAATTGTTAAAGTTATCTTCAAACACTAGCTCATCAGAAGCTGTGTCATTCGAATAAACTTTAAAGTTGTCAGCGTTTAACTCGTAGTGTGTTGTGTTAGAAGTATCACCAAGCTTCAATGACACGATAGTAACGGCAGCTTTGTCGAAAGCCTCAAAACCGTTGCCGCTATTGTCGTATACAGTGTCATTGACTTTGAATGTGTAGTAACCGCTCGCCCAACTGATTTCAACCGCGAGATCTTCACCTAAAGTGTAAGTGCCTACAGGCTCATCAGGAATTTGAGGTTTACCGCTACTATCGGTAACCGTGGAACGGTAGAAAATTTCTCCAGCATTAAAAATAACTTCGCCGTGTAAATTAGTGTTAGAAGTACCAGAAGCGTAGAGACTAATATAAGCGTTGTTACCTGAACCATTCGCTTCTTGCTCGGTGTTTTCATCTACTTGGTAGATTAAGTCAACGGTTACCTTTCCTGATGCGATACTGTCTACTGTTGCCCCTGTGCTGCTGTCAGACAATTTCAAACGTAGTTCACCCACATCATTCTTTACACCACCATTGTTGGTGTCCAAGATTTGAACGTAGCCATTGATACCATTTGCTTCATTGGCTTTACTGATAGCTTCTTGTACGGCGTCAGTCGCAGTTTGGTCTGAACCAGAGTAGTCTATGCCAGTGGTGTTATCTGAAATATTCAGAGCACCAGCGTCATCGAAAGAAAAAACACCATCTAGAATTTCGATCGTTGATGTGCCTGTTTCATAATATGTGAAAGAGACCGTACCGGCTTCTTCATCATAATTATTAGTAGAAGCACTTGCATCTTTAATCGTGTAAGTACCTAAGTCATCATCGTCGTCATAGTATTTATGATTACCATCTTCTTGGAAAACATACACATTTGGAAGATCTGCATTTGATGACGCGGATATTGAAGCGGAGTTACCATCACTGATTTGCCAGTAACCCGTAGTTAATGCTGAAGGTTGGTTACCTGGATCAGTAGAACCATCGGTCGGGATAGGTAAACCATCACTGTTACAACCGAATAATAAACCTGTCGAAAGAGCGACAGCTGTAGCGACTTTAGAAATCTGCATAAAATATTCTCTTTATGATATTAAATCCATATGTAAATCACATAAGAAGTAGATAATGAATAGTCGTTAAATATTTATTAGGATGAAACTAACGTTAATTAGAACATCCTATTATTTAAATAAAGTGCTTAAAATATGCCCCAAAAATTTGCAAGAGGAGAGGGGTATTTTATAAATTGACTATTTCTAATTAGAATGAGTAAGCAACACCAACACGGTATTTTGCTTCGCGATCTTTAGAAGATGAGCTGATATCAGAAGACCAAATCTCAGCAAAAGGTTTCCAAGAACCGAACTTGTAGTTTACTTTTAAGCCAGCATCCCATTCCCAGTCATCACTATTATAAAGAAGTACGTTATCCAAAGATTTTACATAGTTTGCTTCGTAAGAAAGACCAAGCTTCGGTAGAGACTCAATTTTATATGCACCTGTTAGCGTTATTTTGGATTTTTGAGCTGATTCTAAACGTTCGCCAGTTTCTGAATCCTTATCACCAAACTGTGTATGGTTGCGGAAATCAGCATACTCGTGACGGTAACGAATGGCAGTCGTTAATCCCATATCCGCATTATAACCAACACGGAATTGAGGTTTGTAAGTGACTTTTTTCATCTTCCAATCACCGCCGTTGTAGTTCGGCTCATCCCAGTCCCAAGCGATCGGCATACCAACTTGTAGATACCAGTTGTTATCGACTTTGTAAGTTGCTGTATTTTCTACTTCCATACCGTAAATATACCAATTGCCGTCATAGAAGCTTCTACTGTTTGCTGATTTAACTTCGCCAGAATCTGCGTCGTAGTAAGAATCGTCAGTATGGAATTTAACTTCAAGGCCCGTTGAGTGCTTCCACTTATCTGACAGTTTAAAGCTTTCACCTAGCTTCACTCGGTGTTGATGGCGAGCGTCTACGTGAGCTGTGTCGCCATTTGTTTTTGTATAATCCGTCGCAGCACGATACTCGTAACGATAATCAAGAGATGCACCAGTAGCTGTGCCCGCTAAAAGAGTACATGCAACAGCTGCAGCAATTTTTGTAACAGAATTCATACCTTTGTCTCACTATTATTTTTTAATTCTGGATACATCCAATGTACCCGTGGCTCACAAACCAATACCTTACATGGTATTAAATTAATGTATGACAAATATGGTATTTATTATTGAGTCAGATTTCTGTGAGATCTATCAAAAAGTTCTGACTAATGGCCCAAGTATATAGCTAAATGTTATGAATATCTCAATTTAGGGCTTGTGTATTAAATCAATCATGACGTACTTCTCATATTCACAAACCTTAGAAAATCACTTTTTTGCATGTGTTAAAATAATACAAATATTAAGTGTTTCTATATGTTAATAATGATGATTTTAACCATCGTGGCTTAAACATAGGGAGCATGTTGAGAGGCATAAATATAAACCATAGCCAGATGTTTAATAAAAGTTACAAAATGGCTAAATGTAAATTCTATTTATCGGTTGGCTTATTTAAGTCGAAGAGAAAATATTTAGTACTAATTCGTGTTCAAAAGTGGTTTCTGTACTGAGTGTGTACTCGGTATCTGTTAACAATAAAGGATGAGTCATGTTTAAGAAAAACATATTAGCAGTGGCGCTATTAGCGACTGTACCAATGGTTACTTTCGCAAATAACGGTGTTTCTTCCCCCGTACCTGCCGATAAATTCGATATGCACAATTGGAAAATAACTATACCTTCAGATATCAATGAAGATGGTCGTGTTGACGAAATCGAAGGGGTGGCAATGATGAGCTACTCACACAGCGATTTCTTCCACCTTGATAAAGACGGTAATCTCGTCTTTGAAGTACAAAACCAAGCTATTACCACGAAGAACTCGAAAAACGCACGCTCTGAGTTACGCCAGATGCCACGCGGTGCTGATTTCTCAATCGATACGGCGGACAAAGGAAACCAGTGGGCACTGTCGAGTCACCCAGCGGCTAGTGAATACAGTGCTGTTGGCGGAACATTAGAAGCGACATTAAAAGTTAATCACGTCTCAGTTAACGCTAAGTTCCCAGAAAAGTACCCAGCTCACTCGGTGGTTGTTGGTCAGATTCACGCTAAAAAACATAATGAGCTAATCAAAGCTGGAACCGGTTATGGGCATGGTAATGAACCACTAAAGATCTTCTATAAGAAGTTTCCTGACCAAGAAATGGGTTCAGTATTCTGGAACTATGAACGTAACCTAGAGAAAAAAGATCCTAACCGTGCCGATATCGCTTATCCAGTGTGGGGTAACACGTGGGAAAACCCTGCAGAGCCGGGTGAAGCGGGTATTGCTCTTGGTGAAGAGTTTAGTTACAAAGTGGAAGTGAAAGGCACCATGATGTACCTAACGTTTGAAACCGAGCGTCACGATACCGTTAAGTATGAAATCGACCTGAGTAAGGGCATCGATGAACTTGATTCACCAACGGGTTATGCTGAAGATGATTTTTACTACAAAGCGGGCGCATACGGCCAATGTAGCGTGAGCGATTCTCACCCTGTATGGGGACCTGGTTGTGGCGGTACTGGCGATTTCGCTATCGATAAAAAGAATGGCGATTACAACAGTGTGACTTTCTCGGCACTAAAGTTGAACGGCAAATAGTACATAAGGCTAGTTAGAAACAGGCCTTAAGGAATGTTTTCGAAGACCACTGAACCGAATGTTGAGTGGTCTTTTTGTTTTCTATGAGATTTAAGATGAGCCGGGTATCAGCGAGAGTACAATGAAGCTTACCAATGAACGGTACAGCTAAAACAATACAACCTTGTCAAAAGACAAGGTTGTATTCAGAACGCGTGGGAAGATTTTAGGACGGCAACTCGATACGGATTTTAGTCATACATCAACTCTTTAGCTTTGTCGGCATCAAACTCTTTAAGAGACTTTCGAGCCAAATGACGGAATGGGAAAGCTTTAACGACTTCTTCGAATGGTTGGATAGCGAAAGCCCAAAAGATAGAACCGTCTAATCCAAAGATGATCAATGCACACAATGGAATTGAAATTACCCATTGACCAGTAAAGTTGATTTTGAAGACTGCGGTCGTTTTTCCTAGTGCTCTTAGTACATTCCCATGAACCGTGTTGTAGCCACGGACAATCGGCAAGAAGATGTAGAGTGGGGCGATAACGGCCAATGCTTGATAGGTAGACTCATCCAAGTTCGGGTAAATGTCACCAATGACCAGACTTAATCCTGCGAACAAGATTGCACACACAAAAGAAATGACGACCGCAATATCAATACTGGTATCGACGTTTTTGACTAGGTCATCCATCTTTTTAGAGCCAATCGCTTGGCTGATAGTAATTGCGGAAGAGTGAGCCCAAGCGGTAATAAATTGAGAGACAGCCCTGATCCAAGGCATCACCAAAGTAATCGCTACGTAAGCGTTGATGTTAAGTTGCGAATACAACAATTGATATATCGTTGCGCCAATCAAAAGCATGGTCACGTTCGCTGCTACAGGGAATATTTCGATAAAGTGACGGCGAACGTTGGTAAAGAATTCAGAGCGCTGAGCGTCTAATTTGAGTGAAATCGCTGAGCTTAAATGCACGCACAAAACCAAATACAGCAAGCGGATCGTTATTGCAATAATGCTGCCTAATGCAGCGCCTTGTACTCCAATCCCTTCAAAATTAGAAAAACCATGAATCAGCACATATGAGAGTACAGCATTGATAGGCAGTTCAATTAAGTAACCTTTGAATGGGACTTTAGTTCTGCCTAGCGCATTAAATAAAGCAATGATCACCTGCGTTAACGCGGTAAAAATAACGATGTATTTCGAGATGTCTAGATAGCGGCTGATTTCTAAGTGAAGGGAAGCGTCATCTGTTAAAGCTTGAATCAAGGGTTGTTCGAAAAAAGTAAGTAGAAGCCAAAATAGTGTTGCTACGCCAAGGTTGATAAATAACCCTGCCCAAAATGCTTTAGATAATGACGCGGCGATGCCAGAGCCCACTGCGCGGCTTAATACTAACTGAGTACCGTTTGCCAGCGCCATTTGAATTCCCAGTACAAAGGCAACGATAGTCGTCGCAATCCCCATTGCAGCTAAAGGGATTTCACCAAGAGGAGAGACAAGCAGTGTGTCGATCATCAACATCGACTGCATCAAGATACCGTTTAAGGCGAGGGGCCAGGCGAGAGAGAAATTTTTCCTTACGTACGATTGTGAAGACACAAACAACACCTTATGTGTATAACCGTAAGCTTTCTCTGAGGTGGCGGAGTAGAGCGTTTAAAGAAGAAAACACTACGGTAGTTGATGGTTAAAAAATGGGTGCTAAAACAAGACTGACTTGTGTCTTTGAAAAACAAGTCAGTTTGGTTAATCTCGGTTATGCGATGGCTAATTCAACCCTAGAGAGCTTTTGGTTCTCATCGTCTAGCAGGACTTGAGAAGCAATTCGAGCTTGCTTGGCATCGCCAGACATTATTGCGTCGTAAATCGCTTTGTGTTCTTCTAAACAGAAGCGACCGCCTTCAGCGGAGTGGTCGATAAACTGCTTGAAGATAGTCGACAGAATGTTCGCGAATGGAATGTAAAATTGATTACCTGTCGATAAGAAAATCGTTTGGTGAAACAGGTGATCGTTGGTCGTCCACTCTTCATAATCGAAGCTATTTGCTGCGATGGTCATTTTCTGGAAAAGAATCGAAAGCTCTTTGCGTTGCTCTACAGTTGCATTGGTTGCAGCGAGCGCACACGCTTCCGGGTCAATCGCTTTTCTTAAGCCTAAAAATTGAGACAAGAAGGGTTTAGTATCTTCTAAATCTTGGATCCAGTACAGCAATTGCGGGTCCAAGAAGTGCCACTGTGTTCTCGGTTTGATACGAGTGCCCACTTTTGGCTTCGACTCGATTAAACCTTTTGCCGAAAGTAGCTTAGTTGATTCTCGAAGGGCAGTTCTGCTCACTCCAAAGATTTCGCACAGCTCCATTTCGCTGGGTAACTTTTGATTTTCTTCTAACTCGCCTGACAAGATCTTGCGAGCAATTTGTCTCGCCACTTGAACATGAATTCGGCGGCTTGAATCTTCCACCAATGTAAATATTGACATTTAAACCACCTGAAATTGAAACTTTGAAAACACTAAAAGCCAGACGAATCTGGTGTTTAGTGTCAGTGTATACGTCGAATTTAGTGTGAGGTTTTCCCTCATCTACTCGGGTCTGTTAACCTTATATAGTGTGGCGAACTTAAATCGCTGAGTGAGCTTATATAAACCAGCTAACTAGGGCGTTATTTGTCCGCCGTTAACATCTAGGATTTGACCTGTGATGTAACCGCTGCAAGCATGTGAGGCAAAGAAAGCAAAAGTAGGTGCTACTTCTTCAATACTGCCAAAGCGACCCATAGGGATATTGCTAGCAATGGTCGACTTTAGCTCATCGCTTTTGCCGTCATGAAATGCGGTATCGATAGTGCCTGGTGAAACTATGTTGAAACGGATATTGTCTTTAGCAAATTCTTTTACCCAGTTCCGATGGATATCGTGTAACCAAGCTTTCGATGCGGCATATACACCAGCACCCACACCACCACCTTCACGAGCGGCAATCGAACCCGTGCTAATCACACAAGATGTTTGCCCGGACTCAGCAGCAGAGGCGCGTAAGTGCGGGATAGAGAACTTGGTTGTCATCAGCGCAGAGCGAACATTAAGGTTCATTACGCGCTCATAAAACTCATCATCGATATTTTCTAGATTGGCGCGACCACCAAGGCCACCGGCGTTGTTAATCAACACGTCCATGCCACCAAAATGATCAGTGAACTCTTTGACTAACCTTTCGCACTCTAACGTGTCCATTAGGTTTGCAGGAAAAAAGGCAACATCGCCACCCAGTGCGGTAAGTTCAGATAGAACGTCATCAACTTTTGGGCTAGAAGCACGACTATTGATACCAATTTTTGCACCATACTTTGCGAAAATACGTGCTGTAGCTAAGCCCATACCTGCAGTAGAGCCAGTAATTAGAATGCGTTTGCCTTTTAAATCGTTAAACATCACAGTCGCCTATATTGTAGATCATTCGCGTTAATAAATCATACAATAACACTTGCAGTATTCAAGGATAGTCATCTCAAAACTGATCATCAACGACATAAATAGTGAGAGTAAGAGTCGTTTTGTGAGTTTGCGCATACAAAAAACGGTGTAAATAAGAACCATTTGTATGAATAAATGTTTTTAATTAGTTTGATGAACTAAATACTTATAATGTTCATAAAATCTTCGCTAGCCTATATCATTCGTGACCTCACGTTATTCTTATACTTAGTTGGTGCAGATATAAATCAGTGCTATAGTCCGAGTTAAATAATACATATCTAATCGGTAAGTAGACACATGGCTGGCTCTTTCAATTCTATTTCAGGCTCTAAGCGAAGCCTTCATGTGCAAGTTGCACGTGAAATCGCCCGTGGTATTTTGTCGGGCAATTTGCCTCAAGGTTCTATTATCCCTGGTGAGATGGCTCTGTGTGAGCAATTTGGTATCAGTAGAACAGCATTAAGAGAAGCGGTTAAGCTTCTGACTTCAAAAGGTCTATTAGAATCTCGTCCTAAGATCGGTACTCGCGTTGTTGACCGTGCATTCTGGAACTTCTTAGATCCACAATTGATCGAATGGATGGACGGTTTGGCCGATACAGACCAATTCTGTCATCAGTTTTTGGGTTTACGCCGCGCGATTGAACCAGAAGCGTGTGCTTTAGCTGCTCAGTTCGCGAGTGCAGAACAACGCATTGAGCTGTCTGGTATTTTCCAACAAATGGTAGAAATTTCTAGCGAAGAAACGCTTGATCAAGAGCGTTGGCTAGATATCGACATGAAGTTCCATAGCCTGATCTTCAATGCAACAGGTAACGACTTCTATCTTCCATTTGGTAACATCTTAACGACCATGTTTGTTAACTTTATTTCTCACTCTTCTGAAGAGGGAAGTACTTGTATTAACGAACACCGCCAGATTTATGAAGCAATCATGGCAGGTAATAGTGACAAAGCACGCCACGCGTCAGCAAGTCACCTGTTAGAAACAAACCACAGATTACCAGCCGCTAGTTAATTGTTTTCACTGTTATTTTAGCTTTGATCGTTTTGCATTATCGACGAGAGGGCATTCTCGTAAAACTAGGGTAGTCAAAGTTAAAATTACGGTTATTCAAAAGCTAATTTCAGCAGTGACCTCTAAAAAGCACGTTTGATACGTGCTTTTTTTGCATCCAAATTTGATGAAAACCTGACTGGTGTCCAATATTTAATCTATTATTTGCTGTTTCGTTAAAAGCACTAGTAACCAGTATTTTAAGTTATATAATAATACTAATTAAATTATTGTGAGTGTGATTATGCCCCAGTCTCTACTGCCAAATATTCTTCAATTCATAGGTCAAATCGACCCATTCGATAAGATCCCTAAACAAGCACTTCGCGAACTTGCCTCTAACGTGCAAATTACTTATCTCGGCAAGGGAGATGTGGTCGATTTGTGTGAGTCTGGGAAGGAAAAATCGCTCTATATCATTCGAACGGGCTCTATGGAGCAACGAAAATCGGATGGTGTGCTTCGTGCCCGTCTAGGCAGTGAAGATTTGTTTGGCTTTACGTTCTTAGATTCTGAAGTCAACGACGAAAAAGGCTATAGAGCTGTCGCAATCGAAAACACCTTACTTTATGTGATTCCACACTCGGCACTTCAAACGCTTTTCAAAGCCTTTCCAAGTTGCGCAGAACACTTTGCTTCACAGGCGCAGGTTCGCTTGAAGTCGGCACTGGATGTGGTCTGGTCGAATAAAGAGAAAGGCCTGTTCATTCGTAAAGTTGAGGAAGTGGCAAGCGGGCAGGTGGCAATTGTTAAGTCTGAGCAAACCATCCAGTCGGTTGCGGTTGAAATGCTTCATCAACGCTCACCGTGTGCCGTGATCTATGAAGGTGAAACCATTGTTGGTTTGATCACCGACCGAGACATGACTAAGCGAGTGATTGCCCACGGCGTGAGTACTGATAGCCTGATCTCAGAGGTAATGACGCACTCTCCACTTACTGTAAAACCGGATGATCTGGTGCTGCATGCGGCCTCTATCATGATGCAATTTAATATCCGTAACTTGCCCGTTGTGAAAGAGAATAAGGTCGTTGGTCTTCTTACTACGTCTCATTTGGTTCAAAACCACCGTGTTCAAGCGATATTCTTGATCGAGAAAATCAAATACGCGGGCAGCGTGAAAACCATGTCTTCGTTCACCTCAGAGCGACAAGCTATTTTTGAAGCGCTGGTGGAAGGTAAAGTGGCGCCTGAAACCGTCGGCAAGGTAATGACCATGATTATGGACGCCTACACCCGTCGATTGATTCAAATAGCGATTGATAAGTTAGGCCCACCACCGTGTGATTTCTCTTGGATCGTAGCCGGATCGCACGCACGTAATGAAGTGCACATGTTGTCGGACCAAGACAGCGCGATTGTTCTTGCTGACGATGCAACCGACAGTGACCGTATTTACTTCAAACACTTAGCGATGATGGTGACCAACGGCTTAGCAAGCTGTCACTACCCATTATGTCCAGGTAAATTCATGGCTGCGACGCCAAAATGGTGTCAGCCACTCAGTGTATGGAAGCACTACTACAAGAAGTGGGTGGCTAACCCAGAGTACGAACGCTTGCTTAATATCAGTGTGTTCCTAGAAATTCGTACTATCTACGGCAACAGTGAGTTCGAAGGTATTCTGCGCGATGAGCTGCATAGCAATATTCGCGGTAACCGTGAGTTTTTAAGCACGCTAGTGAAAGACGCGGTCAATACCAACCCGCCACTTGGCATCTTCAATAGCTTAGTGCTAGAGAAGTCAGGTGAGAATAAGAAAACGTTGAACGTGAAGAAGTACGCGATCAACTTGATTATCGACTTAGCGCGTATTTATGGCCTTGCTGTGGAGTGCGATTTGTCGGCGACTGACGAACGTTTCGCTGCTGCCAATGAAAAAGGCATGCTGAGCGACGATGCATTCAAGAACATTCTGGGTGCTTACCAGTTCATTCTCTCTTTCCGTTTTGGCCATCAACTTGAAGCGCTGAAGAACGGGGATGTGCCTGACAACAACATCAACCCAGATAGCTTTGGTAGCTTTGAGCGTAAACACTTGAAAGATGCCTTTAGGATCATTGCTGACCTTCAAGAAGCGGCGAAAATTCGTTTCGGAGCACGTTAATGAAGCTATGTTCAACTAATAAATGTTTAAAACGAATGCTAAACTATTTTCACCCGCTTGAACGAATTAAACGCAAGCGTAAGCAATATTTGGGTACGGTTAAGCTGCCAGAAGCGTTACATGATCTGGTAGAACAGCCTTGTCCTGAAATGACGGATTTGGCCAAAGACAGCGACTATATCGTGTTGGATCTCGAAACCACAGGCTTAGACAGCGAACAAGATCTTATCTTGTCTATGGGATGGGTCGATGTGGTGAAAGGACGAATCGATTTGGCTTCTGCCAAGCATATCTACCTGAACAATGATTCTCAGATTAACGCTGAAACTGCGGTGATTAACCACATCACACCACAGATGCTGGAAGAGGGCGCATCTATTCATGATGCGATGCTCGCTTTCTTCGAAGCAGCGAAAGGCAAGATTATCGTCGCGCACGCGTGTGTAGTCGAAGAGAAGTTCATTAGCCAATACCTTCTTCGCTGCTACGGTTTAAGAGCGATTCCTCTGCTTTGGCTTGATACCTTGTGTATTGAGAAAAGCATGGAGAAAGCGATCAGCAATCATGAAGAAGTCGATTTAACCTTGGCAGGGACTCGCGAAAGGTACGGGCTTCCTGAGTACAACAGCCACAATGCATTAGCCGATGCCGTTTCGACAGCGGAATTGTTTTTGGCTCAGCAGAAGCGAGTTGTGCCTAACGATAATGTGACCGTTGCCTTTCTCTATCGGATTAGTCACTAGGAAAAAGAGCTGCAAGTGCGCGGCTCTTATTTTACTGATTTTAAAGGAAAAAAAGCCAGCGATTAAGCTGGCTTTTGTTTAGGTCTTAGAAAATTAGGACAGTAATTATCTTAGATTATTCATGTAGCTATCGATTAGAAGCTGTAAGTTAGACCAACACGGCTACGCAGTTCACGAGTCGCTTTAGTTGATGAAGTGCTCACATCACCAAACTCTACATATGGTGCCCATTGACCCATAATATGGCGAATGCTTGCGTTCAACTCGTAGTTGGTATCGTCGTTGTCGTAGATGTCATAGCCATCCGCTTTGTAGTAGTTACCTTCTAGACCAAAGCGCCAGTTTTCCATTGAGTAGTTAACGTTTGCCGTTAGACGGTGACGACGTTGATTAGAAACGTTTTTATCAACCGTGATTGGAACACCGTCACTATCAACAATAACATCACCATTGTCATCGAATTGATACTCTGAGCTGCTAGTGTTCTGTCTCATATCGTAACGGTAACGAGCACTTAGGCTTAGGCCATCAACGCTATCCACTTTGTATGTTGCACGAACTTGAGGCTTGTATGTAACGCCAGATTCACGAGCTTCAATTGGCATACCGTAAGTCATTGTCCAGTTATCGTTTAGTACATGACGGTAGTTTAGACCAAGCTCCCAACCATTGTTCTTCAAATCTTCCATGAATTTACCGTCTTCTCCCTTGAATTTCGCTTCGATATCTACAAGGAAGTTGCCAATGCTATCGCCAAGTTTTACACGAGTAGCGTGTTGATCTGTATGACTCTTGTATTCGTGTCTCATATCGAAAGACGCAGCAGATACAGAGCCAGCAGCGAGTACAGATGCCACAGCAATCACGATTTTAGTTTTATTCATGGTATTAATTCCATATTTATATGGTTGAGTATTGGCCATAATTACAAGCCAAATAGAGTAGTTCTTGTCTTAAATGCATTTTGTTTTTGAAATTATTTCTTGGTTATTTCAAATTTATTTTGCATTTAAATAATACAAATATGGTAGCGATCCGAGGCGTGATGATCTGTGAACTTGATCGTGTTGTGAGGACAAAACCACTATTTACAAAGGGTTACAAAGTCAGTTTGTATTGGTAAGTTTATGATTTTTAGTGTTTTGTTTGGCTGTTGATAATGGTTTTGAAGAGTTTTGTTCATCAATAAATGTGCGCTACAGCAAAAAATTGAACCTTTAGATACCATTTTTATTTGTAATACATTATTATTTACTAACTTTCTTTAGCAACACATAACTTTGCTGTGTTGATTGCATGAACAGACGGTGTGAAGCCGAATAAGTAAGAGTGGTCTTGAAGCTAAATGGATTAAATCCACCGCTTTAAGAACATGAGACATTTACTTGAGGTGATTTAAAACTCAATCAGAGAAGGTTTGAAATGTAGTAGGCAAGGTAGTGACATAGCCTGCTATATAAGTATGAACTTGATAGGAATGAACTGGGTTCGAATCGTTACCCGTTGTTCTCATCAGCGACAAAGAAGAAATCGTTGAAGTGCTTGCGAAAGCATTTTGATTATTGCTCCCAACTATTCTAATTATAACTTCTGCTTTCATCTAGAAAGGTAGGAGATGGTAGTCGAAGATCTACCCTTGCGCTCATGTTGATACAGGCAACATGAGCGTTTTTTTATTTCAAATTTGAGTAGAGAGTCGTGTGCGGCTCAATAAGCGTGTAAACCGCGGCTTAAGAATAGGCTTTTAGGTTGATGACAACACGCTTAAGTGAGTCTGTTACAGCATCAAAGCCACGAACATTCACGCTTAATCACATGAATGTTCGTTTCTCTTCTCTTGTCTCTTAGTTGCAGACGTGTAGCTGCAAACTTTAACAGCAGGCGTTTAGTTATATCAAAGAGCTCCGTGAGAGCTGTTCTTGAGGCTTAGCTTTCTGTAGGCATCCACACCTGTTTAGAGGTGACTTTGTGATCTTTAAAGGTCAGTTCTTCAACTTTGTCACCGTTAGTATTCCAGCGAGTAAGTTTTCCGTTCGCGACTTCACCTTCATCAAACTTCGCTTGGCTGGCCTTATTACCGTTCGGGTAGTAGTCCGTTACCAATCCATCTTTTTGTCCGTCGCTGTATTCAGCTGTCAAGCTTTGTTCCCCATTGGGATACCAGCGAGAGGCGGTGCCTGATAGTTCATTGTCTTTATAATTGAGTTCTGCTTTTTTCTGTCCGTTTGGATACCAGGTTTCAGCTTTGCCTTGCAGTTCACCTTTTACGTAATTCACTTTAGAAGCGACTTGGCCATTCGGATACCAGTTAGTTTCTAGCCCAAGTTCTAAGCCATCGGCAAACTGAGCTTGGGTCGCGACTTGGCCGTTATCGAACTTCTCTTCAAATTGACCAGTGAAAGGTTTTGAATGGTTTACTTGGTAAGCCACGCCTTTACGCATCTGTAAGTAGTCAACAGCATCTTCACGCGGTGTTGCTGCATAGCTCATAGAAGATACCGTACTAAGAGCAATTAAGATTGGAACGTATTTCTTCATAATGACACCTTTTTATTGGACGGGGAAAGTGTAACGGGTGTGTTAAAAGCATTTCACTTCCGTGTATCCCTGTCAGTATCTAATAGTGGTTTTCAAGTTTTCATTATTGGCTGCCTAATATAGGGAACTTTTAAAAGCAAATTATCGATCTTATTTGTACTACAAATGCATTGGTTTAATTCATTTTTATAAATTATATCTAACGATATTTTTGCTGCTCTTCTTTAAGCTTTGATCGTCAAGAATAATAGTTTTTAACGATGAATCTTCGATTTTTAGAGACTTTGTTCATGTTTTTCGGGGTTTTGGTCGAAATTTAGTGCGGATAACTGCACTGACTTGAGGAATTGCGCTCCTAGGTGGTGCAACTTTGAACTCGATCACTTGTATGATTAATTGAGTGTCAGACTGTAAGATCATTGTCACGCATTTGGATTATTGTAGTACAAATATGCTTGCCATTTATTTATAGTGACCTCAACAAAAAAACATAAATAAAAGGTCTAACGATGGAACTCAATACCCTGATAGTTGGCATCTACTTCCTATTCTTAATTGCGATAGGGTGGATGTTTCGAACGTTTACAAGTACGACAAGTGATTACTTCCGTGGGGGAGGTAATATGCTGTGGTGGATGGTAGGTGCAACCGCATTTATGACCCAGTTCAGTGCTTGGACATTTACTGGTGCAGCAGGTAAAGCCTTTACCGATGGCTTTGCCGTAGCGATTATCTTCATCGCGAACGCATTCGGTTACCTAATGAACTACCTTTACTTCGCTCCGAAGTTCCGTCAACTGCGTGTTGTGACGGTAATTGAAGCGATTCGTATGCGTTTTGGTAAGGTGAATGAGCAAGTATTTACTTGGTCTGGTATGCCAAACAGCGTTATCTCTGCAGGTATTTGGTTGAATGGTCTAGCAATCATCGCATCGGGTATCTTCGGCTTTGATATGACAACGACGATTGTCCTAACGGGTCTGGTTGTACTGGTGATGTCAGTGACGGGCGGCTCTTGGGCGGTAATCGCATCTGACTTTATGCAGATGGTTATCATCATGGCAGTAACGGTGACATGTGCAGTCGTTGCTATTTACCACGGTGGCGGTGTTACGCAGATCATTAGCGACTTCCCAACGGATTCGTTCATCACGGGTGACAACCTTAATTACATGAGCATCTTCAGCATCTGGGCTGTGTTCATCTTCTTAAAGCAGTTCAGCATTACCAACAACATGCTTAACTCTTACCGTTACCTTGCTGCAAAAGATTCAAACAACGCACGTAAAGCAGCACTGCTTGCTTGTGTACTAATGACGCTTGGTCCAATCATCTGGTTCATGCCTTCTTGGTTCATGGCTGGTCAAGGTGTTGATTTAGCAGCTGCTTACCCAGAAGCTGGCAGCAAAGCCGCTGACTTCGCTTACCTTTACTTCGTTCAAGAATACATGCCTGCAGGTATGGTTGGCCTTCTGATTGCCGCTATGTTCGCAGCAACAATGTCTTCAATGGACTCAGGTCTAAACCGTAACTCAGGTATCTTCGTTAAGAACTTCTACGAGCCGATTCTTCGTCCTAAAGCGACAGAGAAAGAGCTAATGGTTGTTTCTAAACTAACGTCTACCTTCTTCGGTATCGCGATCATCTTGGTTGCTCTGTTCATCAACTCTCTTAAAGGTCTGAGCCTTTTCGACACCATGATGTACGTGGGCGCATTGATCGGCTTCCCAATGACAATTCCAGCATTCTGTGGCTTCTTCATCCGTAAAACACCGGATTGGGCAGGTTGGGGCACGCTAGTTGTAGGTGGTGTGGTTTCTTACTTCGTTGGTTTCGTTATCACTGCGGACATGATTCAAAACTGGTTCGGTCTAAATGAACTAACTGGCCGTGAGTGGGCTGACCTGAAAGTGGCTATCGGCCTTATCGGTCACATCATATTTACTGCTGGCTTCTTTGTTCTTTCAACACTGTTCTACAAGCCTCTTGCTGAGCACCGTGAGAAAGACGTAGACAAGTTCTTCAACAACCTAGCGACGCCACTAGTTGCTGAAAGTAATGAACAGAAGAAACTGGATAACAAGCAACGTCGTATGTTGGGTTCACTTATCGCGGTAGCGGGTGTGGGCGTAATGACTATGTTCGTACTGCCAAACCCAATGTGGGGACGCATGGTATTCGTTCTGTGTGGCTTGATTGTGTTCTCTGTTGGTCTGTTACTTGTTAAAGCAGTCGATGACAAAGTCGAGCAACAAGACGAAGTGACTCCAGCCGAAGGCTAATTTAATACGCATCCTAAATAACATCACGGCCACCTGAACGGGTGGTCGTCATTTTTATAATCCAAACTTTAATGTGAGATGTACGATGAACAAAAAACTATTATCGGTAAGCATTATTAGCGCGTTCACACTCGCTTTTGCAACAGGCTGTACAACACAAGAAAAAACAGCACCCGTAGTCAGTGTCGCTGAACAAGCTACGCCTGCTGTTAGCGAAATTGACCGTAGTTACCTATTGAGCAGTGACCGCTTAACAGAGGTAGATGGCGACACTTTAGCCGTTGCTTCGGAAGAGCAAGTGGCTGCGCTTAAAGCACAATTTGAAAACCTAAAAGATGGCGACGAAGTGGTTATCCCTGCCGGTAAATACGCGAACTTAGGTCAAGTGACGATCACGGCGAATGACATCACTATCAAGGCTGAGCAAGCAGGCTCTGCGTGGATCACTGGTTTGATTCAGTTTGAACTGAAAGGCGATGACATCACGCTTGATGGCTTGGTATTTACTGAGGGCGGTCCTAACGAACGCTTTGGTGCAGTACGTATGATGGGTAATGGCAACACGCTGCAAAACTCAACATTCTACTACTTCAACCATGATTACACGTACGAGCCAGACGAGCGTCGTTCTGAGTATCCAAAGTACCTATGGGTTTCTCTATGGGGTAAAGATGGCAAAGTCATCAACAACCGTTTCGAAGGTAAGCAAAAACGCGGCACTTTGATCGGTGTACAAAAAGATGACACAGCCGACAACCACCTGATCGCAAATAATATCTTCATGGATCAAAAGCCTAACCAATTCAATGAATTCGATATCAAAGAAGCGATTCGTTACAACGGCAACAGCTGGGAAGCGATCCGTATTGGTGATTCTAAAGCTTCACAGTGGGATTCAAGTTCTAAGTTCGTGAACAACCTGATGATCGATATGGATGGTGAGCGTGAGCTTATCTCGATTAAGTCGGGCGACAACACGATCTCAGGTAATACTATTTTCCAAAGCACCGCGCTTATTTCACTGCGTCACGGAAAAGGCAACACGGTTGAGAACAACATGATTCTTGGCAATGGAAAGCGCCTAACCGGCGGCGTCCGTATCTACGATGAAGATCATGTGATTCGCAATAACTACATTGCAAACACTCGAGGCCGCGATGGTTTGATCGAAGGCAACGCTGACCTACGTGGCGGCATTGTTATTAACACAGGTATTATCGACGTAGCGAATGGTGAGCAGCTAGATCAATCGGTGAAAGGCAAAGAGCTGAACAAGCAGTGGACACCGAAAAACATCACCATCGAGAATAACTCTCTAGTCGACACTGAGTGGGGCATTGTTTACGGCAACCAAAGCCACCGTGTAAGTTTGTTTGACAACGCAGAAGTGGAAGGCATTTATGCGGGCGTTGATGTGGCGTTCAAACACAACGTGGTTGATAACTCGCAATCTCCTGAATTTGTAAGTGTGCGTGCAACGCAAGATTACCCATTAGTCGGCGCAACCTACACAGACGAAACTTACGTAGGTCAAGTAACGGATTCTGGGTTGATTGAAAGCTATTCGGTTGAACTGCCAAAAATGACGGTTGAGAACGGTATCAACGCTTATCAAGGCGAAGGTGCAGACGTGTCTAAACTTGCGGTCGTGACGGCTGAAACAGCGGGTCCGGACTACGTGCTTGAGAATACGACTAAGTAAGTTATTGGCTATGGGTCATTACTTAATGGCTAATGCTTAATGGTTTGAGCTATCAAATCAATTCACGATAGCTGTCTTGACCATTAACACTTAAAAAGCCTCAACAGATAATGTCTGTTGAGGCTTTATCGATCTTAGGTTGTGACTATCTCGATCTTACGTCGTGACTACTGTGATTTATACTTATGCAGCAGATCCCAAGGGATATGGCATAAGTGATGATCTTCAGGAAATAGGCTCAAATGATGCTGGTGGATGTCGTCGCTGGCAACATAATTGGTCAATGGCAATATCTCGAGTGCGATACGGTCGGCGTCGTCACGAGAGGCAACATAGTGCTTAGCTTCGGTTAAGTGTTCTGCATTAGTGCTGTATACACCTGTGCGGTATTTCTCTCCGACATCGACACCTTGTTTATTCAAGCTGTAAGGGTCGATAATCTCAAACAAGTGTTCCATCAAAATCGTGACTGACGTGATGTTTGGATCAAATTCAATTTGTACGCACTCCGCGTAGCCATTGTAATCGCTTTGTGTGCCGTCGCTTTGTGTCGCTTTGTTCTCTGTTGGCTGGGCGCTTCCATTAGCACGGCCTGCTTCTGTGCTGATAACACCAGGAACGTACTTAATAAATTCTTGTACACCCCACAAGCAGCCGCCAGCTAAATAAATTTGTTCCATACTTCTCTTTGAGCTCTCTGTGTTTGTTGATGTTCGTTAGGTACCCGAATCAATACGATGATACCCGTACGTATAAAAAAGCGTCTATAAAAATGAGCGCGCAAATAAAAACAAGCGTTTAGGCATTGTAAACCTGTGCGACTGAACAAACATAAGTTTAATATGATTTGTGATTATATAAGTCAGTATTGCTTTGTCATCAACTCGAATCTCAACATCAAGTGAGCGTTACTCTAAACATGTTTGATCAAATAAAAGACTTCATTAATCCGAGCAAGAACCCAGACTTGACTCAGGCTCATGAATATCAGCGCAAGCATCTTCCTACATTGTGGCTGTTGGGCAAAACGGGGGCGGGCAAGTCATCGTTTATTCAAGCGGTCACGGGCGACTCTTCTGTAGAAGTGGGCAATGGTTTTGCGCCTTGTACCATGACGGCGATGTCGTATGAGTTTCCGCAAGACAAACCCGTGATGAGGTTTCTTGATACCAGAGGACTCAGCGAAGCGAATTACGATGCGAAAGAGGATTTGGAAGAGATTGGTCAGGCAGGTAATGCGTTAGTCGTTGTAATGAAAGCCGACGAACCTGAACAATCCGCTGTGCTTACGGCTCTAAAACAGATTAAGAAACAGAAGAAGATTAAACACTTGTTGCTGGTTCATACGGCGGTGTTGTCTTCCTGTGAACCAGATCGAGCAAGGCAAATTCAGTTCAACACCAACCAAGTAGAGAAGGCTTGGGGTAAAGAGTTTGAATCGGTAGCGGTCGATTTCGAAACGGATGACAACGCTATGTCTAACAGCGAAGCGGTTTACAACTATGACATCTTGTTAGAAAAGCTGAGCAGTATTCTTCCGGTGATAGGAATGATGGTGCAAGACAAAGAACATTCCACGCAAGAAGAAGCCAACTTTGATCAAGTAGAAAACGAAGTGCTTTGGTATGCAGGAAGTGCCGCAGCGAGTGACCTGATTCCGGGTGTTGGTTTGGTGTCGGTACCTGCGATTCAAGCCAAAATGCTTCACAGCTTGGCCAATCAATATGGGGTCGAATGGAATAAGAGAGTCTTTAGTGAGTTGATAGGCACTCTGGGAAGCAGCTTTGCTTTGCAATACGGAATGAAGCTGGGCACTCGACAGTTGATAAAGCTGATTCCAGTTTATGGTCAAACGGTAGGTGCGGTGGCTGCAGCGGCAATGAGTTTCGGCACCTCTTATGGTTTAGGTCGCGCGGCTTGTTTTTACTTCTATCACAAGAACAAAGGTGAAGAAGTGTCTGAACAAGAGATGCAGAAGATCTACAAAGAATCTCTGAAAAAAGGAAAGGCGGCGTCGGGTTATGAAGAAAATTAGAAACCTATTTCGATTACTGGCGGTGCTATCGAGCGGACGCTGGGGCATTGCCCTGATTTCGGCGATCTTCCCAAGCATTATCATGATGGGTTTTGGTGTCTTCTTGGCGATCAAATACGGTTATCTACTCGAAATGTCGATTGCCATTGCAGTGAGTACCTTGGTGTTCACCATTCCTTTATTCATTTCTAGCCGTTCTTCAAGCCGCTCTTCAAATAAAGAGTCTTTCTCGAATAAAGAGAGTGGCGGCCTTGGCGAGGATACTGCTGAAGCTGAATCACAGCATAAAAAAGCTGATATCAACGATGCATTGGTTAAGGCTTCGGCTGATTGGTCTCAAAAAGAACTGTCGATCTGGAATGATTCAAAACACCATGTACGCCAACAATTAATGGTCGACATAGAGTGGGGTAACCTAGACCAAACCGGTTTAGAAGTACTTGAGTTTGTGGCGAAAAAGTTTGATAAGAAATCGCTCGATTTCTCGATTCCTGAAGGGCTAAAGCTGTTCGAAGAGGTAAGCCGACGCTACAAACTGGTAGTGCGAGAGCATATACCGGGCATTGAGTATCTCAAGGTTTCTTACATTAAGGCGGGCTACGAAGCCTATGATAAATATGGCGAGCTAGGGCAGAAGATCGTTAAGGCCGCTATTTGGGGGAATCACCTCAAAAACCTCTATTTGAACCCGCTAAAAGTTGTTTCTGATTTAGGGAGAGAGCAAGCGACGTCTTCAATGACAAGAGGTGTGGTTGATGACATGCAATACGCCGCTAAACAAGCCTTATTAGATGAAGTTGCGGCGGTGGCGATTGATCTCTATAGCGGACGTTTCAGCATTGAAGATGAAGCACTGAGAGCGTCGGATGTGTCTGAGCTCGACGAACAACGCTTTGCTCCTGAATTAGAACCCGTGCGAATCGTGCTGGTGGGACAAACCAGTTCGGGTAAATCTTCACTTATCAATGCACTCAAGCAAGAGTTGGTTGCAGAAGTGGATGTGCTGCCATCAACCGACACTTCAACGGTGTATAACGCGTTTGTCGACGACAATGATGTTCGCGTTGTTGATCTTCAGGGGCTTGATGGCAATCCTAAAACCGAAGCCTTAATGCTGAAAGAGATGACCCAAGCGGATGTGGTGCTATGGGTGCTTAAAGCCAATCAGTCTGCACGTGATTTGGATAAGCAATTGAAAGATAGATTTGATGCTTTCTATGACGATCCTAAGAACATCTCACGCAAGAAACCGATTGTGGTGTCGGTTGTGAATCAGGTAGACAGATTAAAGCCTGTAGACGATTGGCAGCCACCGTATGACTTAGAGAATCCAACATCGACCAAAGCGAAGATCATTGCTCAAGCGCTCGAATACAATCATATATTGCTGCAAACCGATATCGTGTTACCGCTGGCGATTGCGCCAGAAAAGGTACAGTTTGGTTTAGATACTTTAAGGCAGACGTTGATAGAGCGTATCGCTGACGCAAATAACGTTCAGAGAAACCGCCAACGTTTAGAAGCCATGAAAAGAGGCTCGTCGGTTAAAGGCCAACTGAATAAAGCAGTCAAAGTGGGTAAGAAGGTGGCACCCAGCGTATTGAAAGCGGCGACACCAAAACTGGCTGAAATGGCCATCAAGCAAGCCGTGAAGAAGAAGTAAGTCATTCACTGCGAATACGGTTCTGGTGAGGTTTGAGCCTCATCAGAATTTATCTTTTCTAGATCGGCGAGTTTTGGATCTTGGCTTTATTAGATGATGGCTTTTTTAGAAAACAGCTATCTTCGCCCCTTATTAGAGAGGTGTTGATTTCAAAAGGGATTTGATATTATTAAGGTTCTCGCTGAACTAGTTTAATAGTATATAAACAGCTGTGATTCACATTTTATATAACACGCTATCGTATTTAATCATCATTCTAAATATTGATCACATTTATACTTTTTTAAGCTGTATTTATAAAACAATTGCACTATATTTAAACTTCGGATCATCTTGATTTCAACGTAGGGATATATTGTGAACATGTATCTGAAATGGCAATCAACAACTTGGCTAACCTTGTTAGCTTGGTATACCTTAGATCACCAACTCTCGTTCCACCTTTCTTCAGAGTAGTACCCTCTAGGCGTCACGCGCCAGCAAAGCAGCGAGCTTTGTTTACGTATCAGCAGCTTTGATAACCTTTGAACGTATGAATGTCGCACTTATTATTCCGTGTAGGGTATTCGTTTTTTGTCGTTCTCGCTAATTATCTTAGCCTCTGTTTAGGTTTGATTAATAAGTCATTATTTAATTTGTTTATTTTCACTGTTAATTTTCTGTGTATCTTTATACGGAACTATTAATTTAATAGTGAGGACTCGTGACATCTAAAGAAAATACATTTCGACCTGTTCGGAATGTATTGAAAGGTATTATTATGGAAAACTTCAAACATCTACCAGAACCGTTTCGTATTCGTGTTGTAGAGCCAGTAAAAAGAACAACTCGCGCCTATCGTGAACAAGCCATTGTCGACGCGGGCATGAACCCATTTTTGCTCGACAGTGATGATGTGTTTATCGACTTACTGACAGACAGCGGAACAGGATCTATCACTCAGCGTATGCAAGCCGCGATGTTAATGGGTGATGAAGCTTACAGTGGTAGCCGCAGTTACTACGCATTGTCGAATGCGGTTAAGGATATCTTCGGTTACGAGTTGACGATTCCAACACACCAAGGACGCGGTGCAGAGCAGATCTACATTCCGGTTCTTATTAAGAAGCGTGAAATGGAGAAAGGGCTCGATCGCAGCAAAATGGTCGCCTTGTCGAACTACTTCTTCGATACAACACAAGGCCACACCCAAGTGAATTGCTGTGTGGCGAAGAACGTTTATACCAAAGAAGCGTTCGATACCTCAGTGAACGCGGATTTCAAAGGCAACTTCGATGTGGTGAAGCTGGAAGAAGCGATCTTAGAAGCGGGCGCAGCCAATGTTCCCTACATTGTGAGCACCATTACTTGTAACTCTGCTGGTGGACAGCCAGTGTCTATCGCCAATCTAAAAGCCGTGTATGAAATCGCTCAGAAGTACGATATTCCTGTGATCATGGACTCGGCACGCTACGCAGAAAATGCCTACTTCATTCAACAACGTGAAGCGGGTTATCAGGATTGGACAATCGAACAGATCACGCGTGAGTCTTACAAATACGCGGATGGTTTAGCTATGTCTGCCAAGAAAGATGCCATGGTACAAATGGGCGGCTTGTTGTGCTTTAAAGACGACGCTTTCATGGATGTGTACACAGAGTGTCGAACCTTGTGTGTCGTGCAAGAGGGCTTCCCAACCTATGGTGGCTTAGAAGGTGGCGCGATGGAGCGTCTTGCGGTTGGCCTTTATGACGGCATGCGCCAAGATTGGTTAGAGTACCGTATTGGCCAGGTTCAATACCTTGTTGATGGCTTAGAAGCGATGGGCATCGTGTGCCAGCAAGCAGGCGGTCATGCTGCGTTTGTCGATGCGGGTAAATTGCTGCCTCATATCCCGGCTGGTCAGTTTCCCGCACATGCTTTGGCGTGCGAACTCTATAAAGTCGCGGGTATCAGAGCGGTTGAGATTGGGTCTTTGCTGCAAGGACGCGACCCAGCAACAGGTGAACAACACCCATGTCCTGCTGAGTTGTTGCGCCTTACCATTCCTCGCGCGACCTACACACAAACACACATGGACTTCATTATCGAAGCATTCGAAAAAGTGAAAGAGAATGCAGGACAAGTGAAAGGGCTCGATTTTACCTACGAGCCGCCGGTGTTAAGACACTTCACTGCGCGCTTGAAAGAGGTAGAGACCAGCGAGAAACAAACAGAAAAAAAGAACGAACAAACGCTCGAAGAAGCATTTTAAAATAAAAACATAAGCGAATAGTCACTAGAACCCTAATCAAAGGCTCCCTCGGGAGCCTTTTCTTTTTTTGGATGGTAGGGGAGTTATGTCGTTAAGCAGCTAAGCGGTTAAGCCTTTAAGCAGTTAACCCGGTAATCATTTAGGCCTTTAGATGTTGAACTACGCTTGTTTGTTTTTTAGCGTAGACTTTAGCATTTGGAATAACCACTGATTCAAAGGTGCGTCTTTTTGCGAGCGGCGGCAGCTCATCACATAGCTCACATCTATGGTTCATGTTCGATTGTTAAAGTTACCCCAACAAAAACACAGATACCAAACGAACAAAGAATTAGAAATACAATGAGGTGATGTATGAACAAGTTAATCGCACTTGGATTGATGGCTTTATCTATGAACACGGCTTTCGCGGCTGACGGTACTTATGCGAGTACTCTCGATATGATGAGAAGCGAAGGCAATCAAGTAAAGGCTGAGCGTGTTGAATCTGATCCAGTGCTTGAAGGAAGAAATGACGCCGCTAATGGCGGAATAAAATTCCAAAAGAACGTTGATCAAGACCAAACGATCCAGCTTACAGGTCGTCGTGATTAACGTTAAAGATGTGCTTACCATTGTCATGAGAAATGCTGGGCCCTCGGGTGCAGCATTTTTCGTTATTGGGTTGTGGAGTATTTTATAAACTCTAGCGATCTAGCCTTGGCATGTTGTGTAACGTGTGGCATTTTGTTGTTCTCTAATTTAGATCGCTATTAGGTGTTGGTTAAGCATTACAAACCAGTAAGCGAACGCTCGAAAGGACTAGGAATGACTCAAAAAGAAACGGGAATGATTCGTCATATTCTACTGATTAAGTTTAAAGAAAACGCTGAGGCTTCAGAGGTTCAAAAACTAAAGATGTTGTTTGAAGCGATGCCAAACAAGGTTGAAGGGGTCACTTCAATAGAATGGGGATTAAATGACAGCCCTGAAAACAAGAATCAAGGTTATACCCACTCGGTGTTAATGACGTTCGCCGATGAAGAAGGCCGTCAGAATTACCTTCCGCACCCTGAGCATGATGCGCTGAAAGATGTGTTTCGTCCGCTTTTAGAAGACATCATTGTGTTTGATTACTCCCTGTAATTAGGTTCTGAGTAGGTCTCTTGTGTTTTACTTACCTTCGATAATGAAGAGTTAGGGCCTAGCGATTAAGCCCTAACTCAATAAGAAACGACTTACTCTGTTGGCGAAATAGTGACTGGTGCAAACGATGCGACAGCATTCCCGCCTGCGCCCCAGCGGTAGCGAGGCCAGAAGATAACTGTCTGATTGGGGTAGTACGTCTGTTTGTCGTAGTCCAGATAAGGCATCTCAACGAGGTCTATCTGTGGTTCTAAACGACCTTTATGTCATCTACTGTTTACGCTCATTTTTATTCCGTTAACCTGCCAATAGGCAGTAAAGTTAACGCAAAGCGTGAATAAGAATGGCATTACTTTTAAATAATGCCGTTGTGCCACGGTTAAGCTCTAGTCAATTTGATAGCCACTTCTGATTCCAGTTCACTTAATGGTCGAGGTTTACTGAAGTAATAACCTTGCAGCAGATCTATCCCCAGTCCGTTTAGGCGTTGGTTATGATCAGCAGTTTCCACCCCTTCAGCTACAACACGATAGCCCAAGCTTTTACCCATCATGATCATAGTGTTGACGAAGTCTAAGTTGGTCTGCCCTTGAGTTATGTCAGAGATAAATGAACGGTCGATCTTTACTTCACTTAGTGGAAGTTGCTTTAGTAAAGATAGAGAAGAGAATCCCGTGCCAAAATCGTCAAGAGAGATAGAAATTCCTACATCGTGTAGTTCTTTAAGTGAGTTTATGCATAACTCGTAATCGACAATTGCTGCTGACTCGGTTATCTCAATACAGAATAACGTCAAAGGAAGCTGGTATTGGCGAATAGTTCGAATGATTTCTTGAGCGAAGTGAGGCTGTATCAGCTGTTTTGCACTGATATTAATGGAAATATGGCTCATGGTTTGTAGCCATTCAGATCCTTCAACATCCTTACAAACTCGATGAATGATACATTCACCAAGCTTGCTGATTAGGCCAGCTGATTCAGCAACCTCGATAAACTGGTCAGGAGGGACATCCCCCAATGTTGGAGATTCCCATCTTGCTAGTGCTTCAACAGCAGTAATCTTTTCATCTTGCCCACAATATTGAGGTTGGTAGTGCACCTTTATTTCTTGTTGAGCGATGGCACGACTGAGTTGGTGCTCTATTTCGATTATGTTTTCCGTCTCTTTTGCCATTGACCTTTGAAAGTTGAGATAGCTTTGTCCTCCCAGCTTTTTAGCTTGATACATGGCAATGTCGGCCTGCTTAATTAATTCTTCGGCACTTACGCCATCATAAGGATACATAGCGATGCCTAGGCTTCCTTGGCTGATAATCTCAATATCATCAACGATCAATGGGTTTTGAACGGCATTTAAAATCTGCGTGGCGAGTGCGTTGATGTCTGCTTCGGAACTGACATTACACAAAAACAAGAATTCGTCACCTCCCAAACGTGCGACAAGGTGTTCACTTGATAGCACGTTCTGAATATGTTTGGTCACGTGGCAAAGAAGTGCATCACCGACGTGATGACCAAAAGAGTCGTTGATAATCTTAAAACGGTTAAGATCCATCAACATGACCGCGCGTTTTTGGTTAGGTCGATTCACAATGTGTTGCGCGATGCTTTCCATTATTTTCCGGCGATTAGCGATGCCAGTAAGCGCATCATAATACGCCATGTGTTGAATCTTTTCCGCATCTTCTCGCTCTTGAGTTACATCCGTCATTGAGCCAATGAAGCGCACAGCCTGCCCTTCTGCATTATGAACCGCTGAGCCACTGGCATGAACCCAGATATATCCGCGATGTTGCGTCTTCATCCTGAATTCACATTTGAACGGTACTTCTTCGTTTAAGTGGTTATGAATGGCGGACTCGAGAAGTTCTAAGTCTTCTGAGTGTATATATTGGAACAGATGGTCACATCCTAACTTACGATCAGAAAAGGTATCTTGACAGCCAATCATTTTGGTTAACCGACTGTTCCAGACAAGAGTATTGGTTAGTAAGTCCCAATCCCAGATACCATCGTTTGAGCTGTTAGATACTACTTTGAGCTGTTGCAACAACTGTTGGGAGTTCTTCTGACGATTGTTACTTGTATTGATAAGCTCGTCGCGCTCGATGAACAGTGCGAGCATATCTAAATAATTGTTGAATACCGATTGTGTACCGATATCTTGGTGATCTTGCAATGAATCAACAACAGCGACGAGCTTCCAGTGATCTTCTTGCCCTGAGTTGATAGGAAGAATGGAAGCAACGAAATGATCATAGCGTTCGAAAAATGGGAAATTGCGAATATCGTCTTGAATATCTGTTTGTTGCGGTAGGGTAGTTGGCTGAGTCATGCCTTTTTCTACCCATTTCCTAATAGTGTATTGCTCCGAATTACACTCAGCGAGACAGGCCCAGTCAAGATTGTTTCCGTAAAGGCTTTGAGCATCTCTAATTGAGTCAAAACCTCCTTGTGCTTGTGAATAGAAATTTTCGAATATCTCAGCGGGAGAACGCCCTTGCACATTTAAGAGGATTTGGCGAGTTGAGTTGATATCTTCTTTATGTTCGAGATCTGGGTTTGTGTTACCGCAAGACTGATGAACGATGAGCTTTTGCGGGACACTATTATTGGCATTATTAAAAGGCTTCCCAGAAATACGTTCCAACACGCGGTGAAATACTTGCGTCGCTAGAAGCTCAAGCTGTTGGTCTACTGTTGTTAACTTGGGATTGAATTGTTGACCGACGAAAATATTATCAATGCCTACGATGGCGACATCGTCAGGTACCGAGATATTGCTGTGAGACAGTTGCTCCATCATACCTACAGCATTGTGGTCAGTTGCGCAGATAACCGCAGTGCATTTGGATTTACGCTGTATAAATTCTATTGCGGCTTCTCGTCCCCCAGATAGAGAACAATTCGACACGCGGAAGAAATGGCGTTGGTTGAATGAGCCTTTATGATCAATCACCGTGCGTTGATACGCTTTGAAGCGAGACCTGATATCATTAACAGTGAGATCGCCACAAAAGCCGATTTCTTCGTGTCCTTGACTTTGTAACCATTCATAGAGCTTAGTGACACCATCGCTTTGCACACTATAATACTGCTCAACGGGCAGCGGCGCATAGCTTGCTCCAATAGAAATGACTGGAATGTTTGCGTTTATAGCTTCTTCGATCAACTTTACTGTCGCTGCATGGAGAACGACCACAAGGGCATCGAGATGATTAAAATATATAGGAAGTTTAAAATCTCTTCGCTCACCCGAGCGGATGAAGATCAGATTGACTTTATGGTTTTTCGCAAGCCTTCTAAGGGTTGCATTTAGCTCGCCCATGTAGAAGCCACTGAGCATAGGCAGCACAATGCCAACGGTAGGACGTTTTTTAGATGTAACAATAGTCATGTTATTAGCCGGTCGAAAGTTGTGTTGTGTAGAACTGTTTTCGGGGGAGAATAGGTATCTTTTTATTATTTCTTCCATGCTCTACTAAGCGAGCTTGAAAATAAACTTACGGCAAAAGGAAATGCAAAACCACGCACAATCCGAGTAAGTCTAACTCATATATTTGAGAGGTTACTCAGAAGCGGTCCTCAATTTATGGACATGACTTAAGCGACTGATCTGTTCTGACAGTACCTAGAATAACCGGAACGGATTATGACTAGAAACGCAGAAACCACTCTCCTGAATTTAATTGCAACAATAAATGACATACAAACGTAGAGGTAGCGCACAAAATCGAAAAAGGGGATATCGCGATTACGTAATCATTGATCTAGCCGATAGTGAGATAGTGATAAGAGGTCGATAATTCGTTGTCGGATCTAAATTAGAACTTTAAATCTAATTTCTAAGTAGTTGTTATCTCAGGAAGAGTTTTTGTGCTATGCGCCCCTATATTAAATACATTATCCCTATTTTAATTCCTTTCATTATCCTCGTAATGCCGCTATCAGCGTTTCCATTTGAAGGCCTTACGATTATTCAACAACGCGTTATCGCGATCTTTTTATTAGCGGCATTGTGTTGGGTGTTCGAGCCCATCCCGATCTACGCGACGTCTGTTGTTATTATCGTTCTGCAATTGTTGATGTTGTCGGATAAAGGGCTGATCTTTTTAAGGTTTGAGCATGGGGAGGAACATTTTGGTGAGTTGTTAAAATACAGCGATATCATGGCGACATTCGCTAGCCCAATCATCATGCTGTTTTTAGGTGGTTTCTTCTTAGCGATGGCTGCCACTAAATATCGATTAGACGTAAACTTAGCTCGCGTGTTGTTAAAGCCATTTGGACAAGACCCAAAGTTTGTGATGCTCGGCTTAATGTTGATCACTGGTATCTTTTCGATGTTTATGTCTAACACGGCAACAACGGCAATGATGCTATCTATTTTAACGCCGGTACTGGCTGTGTTTGGCCCGAAAGACCCCGGTCGTATAGCGTTTGCGCTTTGTATCCCTGTTGCCGCTAACATCGGTGGCATTGGTACCCCGATCGGTACCCCGCCGAACGCTATCGCACTTAAATATTTAGTTGGCGACAACCTCATTACGTTCGGTGAATGGATGGCATTTGGTGTGCCGTTTGTCGTTATTATGATGGCGTTAGCGTGGTTTTTAATAGGCTTTATGTACAAAGCTGACCAAAAGAAAATCGAACTAAGTATTAAAGGTAAATTCCTTAAAACACCCAAAGCTATTGCGGTGTACGTCACTTTTGCGCTGACCATCATTCTTTGGTTAATGGGTTCAAGCCATGGCATGAACTCTTACACCGTCGCTCTGATTCCTGTCGCTGTGTTCTCACTCACAGGGATCATCAATAAAGAAGACCTGAAGAAAATTTCTTGGGACGTATTGTGGCTTGTATCAGGTGGTATTGCGCTTGGTTTAGCGCTCGATAAAACTGGATTAGCAAAGCTCGTGGTACACAGCATTCCGTTTGATGCTTACTCACCATATGTGGTGTTGTTCGGAGCGGCGTTCTTGTGTTTGGTAATGGCAAACTTTATGTCTCATACCGCAACGGCTAACTTGTTAATGCCAATTATGGCTGCATTAGGTTCGTCTATGGCTTCACTCACGCCACTAGGCGGTGAGTTAACGTTAATTCTGGTTGTGACTTTTGCTGCTTCATTAGGTATGTCGCTGCCAATCAGTACGCCACCGAATGCGTTGGCTCATGCCACGGGTCATGTGCAAAGTAATCAAATGGCCAGAATCGGTATTATTTTGGGTGTGGTTGGTGTGCTACTGAGTTTTGTTATGGTGTGGGTGCTACATTCAATTGGTCACATAGGATAACGATACGTGTATCAACAAAAGCTAGAAGCACTTATCGATCGTTATTTTAATCAGACCGAACGTCGGGTGACGTGCCGTGCCGGTAACACCATTATTGAACAATCAGCGTTAAACACTCGTTTGTATTATGTGTTTAGTGGAGAACTGGAAGGATTTTATTCCGAAGCGAATACACCGCAAGTGCGAGTGTTTAGCGCGGGTAGTGGGGCTTTTATTGGCGTTCATAGCTTCTTTTCAGGTAATTGGACAGCATCTTCAACGGTTGTTGCTAAAACCGATGTTGAGTTAGCGTGGATCGATAAAGACACGCCTGCAGAAGATGAACGTAACTTTGGCCCTCTTACCGCACAGTTCACACCTGTGATCGTCAACGAGTTGTCGCGTCGTCAACGCCGTGCAACACAAGAAGCGATAGCGAAACAAAAAGCGCTAGAGAAGTTACATACTGCTGAGCAAATGACGACCTTGGGTCAATTGGCTGCAGGGATTGCCCATGAGCTTAACAACGCTATTGGTGTAGTAAATAGTAAATCTGGCCGACTTGAAACGGTCATCATGGAGCTACTTGAAGAAGTGCATCCAGAAGCCAGTCAATTTTTCGATTTTGGGTTAATGCATGGTCAGAAAACGTCGTCGTCAGAAGCGCGAACACGTGGGCGACAATTTGAAAGAAAATATGGTTTAGACAAGAACATTGCTCGCTCTCTTGCAAAGGCGATTCCAATTGATGCTTTATCTGCAACAGACGTTATTTCAAAGCATTGGCTGAAAAAACCAGAAGAAGCGATTCGTTTTTGGCAGATGGGCTGTGATTTACATGATTTGCGTTTGGCATCTAGACACACCGTCGGCATCGTAAAATCGGTTAAACAACTTGGCAGAGTTGATATCGACACCGAAGAAGCGGTTGATATTAACGACTCCATTAACCATGCCTTATCGTTGCTACAAAGTGAGTTACGTAGAGTGTCTGTGCGATTGAGCCCTGCGGATTTACCGTCTTTTAAAGGCTCGAAAACAGAGCTCGTTCAGATTTGGGTCAACATTGTAAAGAATGCTTGTGATGCAATGTCGAATTCAGACGATGCCGCAATAGAGATTCAAACCAGATTAAGTAAGAAAAGGATATTAGTTACGATCGCGAATAACGGCCCTGAGATAGACGAGGCGACTCGTAGAAAGGTATTTCAGCCCAACTTCACCACTAAAAAAGGTGGTTTATCGTTTGGATTGGGCTTGGGTTTATCAATAGTTAAGCGGATTGTGGCGGGTTATGGCGGAAGTATCATTGTGAAAAGTGATGCTTCTAAAACTGTATTTAGAATCAAGTTACCAGTAGAGGGTGAACATGGAGAAGCTTAATTTAATCTGTGTCGATGACCAGAGAGAAGTACTGAGCGCAGTGGTACAAGATTTAGAGCCGCTGGCGAGTTGGTTGAATATTGAAGATTGTGAATCAGCGCTAGAAGTGCTTGATCTCATTGATGAACTTGACGCAGAAGGCGAACACATTACCGTCATCGTGTCCGATCATGTGATGCCAGGGAAAACGGGCGTGGAGTTACTCACTGAAGTATTCCATGACAGCCGCTTTCCGAATACAAAGAAAATTCTTCTTACGGGGCAGGCCACTCACACCGATACCATCAATGCGATTAATGCAGCAGGTATCGACCGTTACTTTGAAAAGCCTTGGCAAGCAAGCACATTAGTTGAATGCATTCGCACTCTTGTCACTGAGTACATATTTGATCAAGGGCTTGATTACACGGACTATCAGAATGAACTCGACCAGCAGGTTGTGTTCAGAAGCTTGCGTTAGCCTCTTATGTTAGCGACTTACATTATTCACTAGTGTAAGTCGCTTGAAATTCTATGCACCGAAGGACGCTTTCTGAAGGGTTTTTCTTTGAAAGATGTAATCTTTCGCTGCTTATTTTACCTACCTCTTTTAGTCGTTCAGGTTTTGGTACTCAGTTATTAACACACTGGTTGCTGGCTTTAGTCTAAAACTCATACGCTACGCCAACGCCAACGCCAACGGATGCATTGTGTTTTCTTCAGGAACGATTCCCTGAACATACAGCAGAGCTAAAATGTGTCGCAGAGTTCCCGTGTCGTTTGTTAGAAAAGTAAGTCGAAATTATTCAAAAGTGATTCCTAACGCGTGGGACGTGGAGTTCTAAGCCAAATCGGTACTTACAACGTAAAGGACTAGGCTTTTGACGGCTTACTGCGTATTAATGCATTCGCCCACAAGTGGGGGTTTATAGTCAGTAGGATTTTAAAATGAGTGAGATTGCTCGCTTTATATCTGGTGAAGCGCCGGACAAATTTGGTCGAAATATAGAACAGTTATTGGCTTACAATCATTTTTGGTTGGAGCATGACCATAAGTACATTCAAGTGTTCTTCCCAATAGATGAGGGGACTAAGTTTAATCAACATGCCCCGTTGGTTACTCAAGAAGATAAGGTGCTTTTTGCTAATTCAGAAGCGCTCCGCACAGCTCATCTACAAGTGCTTGATCTGATGCTTGAGTTTTGGGGTATGCAGCGAAACGGGAGTGAAATATCTTCATCGTTACCACTTAGCCCGGCTAATCACGTATGGTTAAAGAATCATGACCATAACCAGCTAAGGTTAACGCGAGCCATTCGCAGTTTGTACTTGTTGGGTAATGAAGAGGTTGCGGCTCGGTTATGTGACTTCATAGTATCAGCGGCGACCGAGGCTGGCTCGGTGTCGGAGAAAACCGTTCAGTATTGGCGCAATGCCTTGGAAGGTTAGGGTTTTTCTGTGCAGAGCTTCCGGCACTGCTCATAATTGATTCTCAATGCGCGGTATTTTGTACGATGCCGCTTTCTCTATATTCAACATTTGAATGCAATTTGTGGAATATATCAAAGTTAATTAAACTGATGGTAAGTTATTACTTTTCATTATGTTAGGGTTCTTTTCTTAAGGTCAGCGGATTAGGAAGAGGCTAATGAAAAAGGGATTTGTGATAGCGATATCAATCGGCTTTGTTGTCTTCTTCCTTGTTGGTCGTGAGCTTCAGTGGTTCGGGTCCAGTAATTCCGAGTCGTTTCCTAAACTTCCGGATAGTCCCCAATTTGTTCCTTCTATCGATTTCGACAGTGAGTGGCTAGGCCGCCGTATTAACACCACTGGCAATAATATGTGTGAACGCACAACTATTACCGGAACCATTCGTGAGGGTAAGGCTACCCTAAGGCTTACCTACAACGGTACACCGTTAGAGGGCTGGGTTACGGAAAGCGGCGACTTACGTTTATATGCTAAACATCGCCAATGGGATTATCGTTTTTCCGCACATGGCAGTGGCAATAGATTTGATGGCCGATGGCACTTAACCAATGGACCGTGCCAAGGAAGTTGGTTTATAGAAAAGCTGGATGATAGTTTTGGCGCTGATGAATAATGAAGTAATGAAAAAGCTAGGTTGGTTCATGGTACGGCTGGGCATCGCGTACTTATCAATCGGAGTGTTGCTGGGCGTTGTCATACTTAACAACACTTATGCTCCACGCTTTTTCTCAATGGACTGGGACATTATGGCGTGGTTTGCCGTCTTGGTGACCATACTAAGTTATGTACTATTTCGGATAAAGAGGACGACTAATATCGGCAAACTTATGTTTGCGAGTATTTTGGGAACCGTTGTTTTGTTTATGTATGCTGAAGAAAGGTATTGGATTGCTAATATTAACGTGCGCTCTTGGAGTCTGTTTCTTGGTGTATTGTATGTGTCTATGCTTTTATATTTCTTGTTTCCCCACCGATGGTTAAAGCCGTTTCTGTTTTTATCTCCTGTTGCTGCTGGCTCATGGGTTTTATTCTGGATAGGTTATACGCCGATTAACGTCACTTTGGAGCATCATGGAAGTGCAAGGGACAATTCCAGACGAAAAATATCACAAGGCAATCGCTATGCTCCCCGAGGTTTATAGCGCTTGTCTGATATCGGCATTGCTTTGGACTTCACAGATACTAGGTGTTTACGTCTTGGCGTACTGGGGAAACAACCCGCGGGTGAGTTACCAAAATGCGGTGCGGTCGGTAAGATCAATAGTTAGCCCTTCAAAGTGATTCAACATATGCGGCATTTTTCTATGCCGTATTCAGATGTGATTTGAAAAAAAAGGACACAATATGGAAGTAAGGTTGGTCAAAGGTTCAGATCCTAAGTTCGCAGAGCAGATCACCAAAACGAATATGGCGAGTTACTACGATGCGCGTGGAATCGCTTGGGGTCATAGCCAGTTTTTACGTAGCTGGGATGAACTGGATAACTATGAAATTTATGTGGGGGATAGCCGTATTGGTGTTGTTCGCTTCAGTTACGCCAGTGGTACAACGTTTCTTAGGGACTTGCAGATATTAGCTGACTATCAAGGTCGAGGTTTTGGCTCTAAGTGTCTCGATTTAGCTATTGAACATGCGAACAATCAAGCATCAACTCAGTTAGTGCTACGTGTGTTCAGTGAGAATCCCGCGATTAAGCTTTATCAATTAAAAGGTTTTACTCAGTTGTCTGAAGTGAAAGGGCTCGTTGAAATGGAGCTGCCTTTAGGGTCATCATTGAGAGAGTGTCATGGATAACCGTATCCAACTAAATTTTGTTAAATACTTATTTTCAGAGTTGCTGTTTATTGTTATTGCACTAGGTCTTGTCTATTGGATATCAGACGGTGATCGTTCATCGCTGCTAACCATAGGGCTGATAATTTGTGTTCCTCCATTAATAAAAATTCTAATGTTGTGGTGGAAGCTTCGCGATAGCTCGTTTGAAATCACGAACGGTCATGTACGTTTAAATGGCGTTGCTTGTGATGTGACTTTACAGCGTAGCTTTCTTCCGTTTGAAATTGGCTCATTCATCAAGCTTTCATACACGAAAGGTGCAATGCAGAAACACAATATTTACCTTTCTAAAGGCGCAATGAGCAAAGAAGAACGGAGCCGTATGTTAGCGTGTCGAACTAGGTCGCCATAAAGAAGCGACATCGCTGTTACTTGAGCTTTTAGTTTCCACGACGAATAGCGATGCGATTAAAGAGTACCAACGAGCGATCTCTTTATATGCTCAAGACCTAGATAAAACCTGGTAAGCAGCGCGTAAAGCTCATTAACTCACATAACAAAAAGCCTAAGCATCAATATGATACTTAAGCTTAAAGGCATAGTTTTTGTTCTTTAGGAAAGCGTTACGCTGAAAGCTCTTTACGAACGATCTCTGCGCCAGCACTGAGCGCATTAAGCTTCGCTGAGGCAATTTCGCGAGGTAGGGGTGCCATGCCGCAGTTAGTGCAAGGGTAGAGCTTGTCTGCATCAACGTACTTAAGTGTTTCTCGTAGAGTGTTAGCCACTTCTTCTGGTGTTTCAATTGAATCGGTTGCCACATCAATCGCACCAACCATCACTTTCTTGCCTCGCACCAGTTCAAGTAGCTCAAGAGGTACATGAGAGTTGTGACACTCTAAAGAGATGATATCGATATTCGATTGCTGCAGCTTAGGAAATACTTCTTCGTATTGGCGCCACTCGGTGCCTAACGTTTTTTTCCAATCCGTATTGGCTTTAATGCCGTATCCATAACAAATATGCACTGCTGTTTCGCACTTAAGCCCTTCGATGGCTCTTTCTAAGCACGCGATGCCCCAATCATTCACTTCATCAAAAAACACGTTAAACGCAGGTTCATCGAACTGAATAATATCAACGCCTGCAGCCTCTAACTCTTTTGCTTCTTCGTTGAGGATCTTCGCAAATTCCCACGCGAGTTTTTCACGGCTTGGGTAATGCGCATCGTAAAGTGTATCAATCATGGTCATAGGCCCCGGCAGAGCCCATTTGATCGGTTGATCGGTTTGTTGACGTAAGAATTTCGCATCTTCGACAAACACGGATTTCTGACGAGAAACAGGGCCAACGACTGTAGGGACACTTGCATCGTAACGGTCGCGGATTTTAACGGTTTCACGCTTTTCAAAATCAACACCATTCAAGTGTTCAATGAAGGTCGTTACAAAGTGCTGACGTGTTTGCTCACCGTCACTCACAATATCAATGCCTGCTTGCTGCTGCTCGTGCAGAGAGACACGCAGCGCATCTTGTTTGCCATCTGTGAGTTCTGCGCCTTGAAGTTTCCATGGCGACCAAAGCGTCTCTGGTTGTGCAAGCCAAGACGGCTTCGGCAAGCTGCCCGCTGTTGAAGTCGGTAATAGTGTTTTCATAATAATACTGCCTATCCTTGGGTGGTTTGAGAGCGCAATAGACGATTAAAGTGCGTAATTTGCCGACCAGTTCTCTAGAACTGATTGGTATGGCTTAATGAAATTCTCTTCTGCGAATTTACCTTGTTCAACCGCTAGCTGGCTTCGTTCTTCACGGTCGTACACGATTTGAGTCAGCGAGTGATCCAAGTTTTTCAAGTTTGGTTGGTAACAGTTGCCCGCAACCGCGTTTGCGTTGTAAATCTCAGGACGGTAGATTTTCTGGAACGTGCCCATGGTACTGATGGTGCTGATAAGCTCTAGGTTCGAGTAATCGTTCAGTAGATCACCAAAGAAATAGAAAGCCAAAGGTGCAACACTGTTTGGCGGCATGAAATAACGAACCTGTAAGCCCATCTTCTTAAAATATTGCTCAGTTAAAGAAGACTCATTCGGCTGGTATTCAAAACCTAATACTGGGTGTTGGTTTTCAGTGCGGTAATAGGTTTTATTATCTGACACGCTCAAGCAAATAACAGGTGGCTTATTAAAGTTCTTTTTGTAAGCGTCAGAGTTAACGAAATATTTAAATAGCTTGCCGTGTAAATCACCAAAATCTTCTGGAATGCTGAATTTATCTTGGCCTTTATTATGATCCAATAGACGTACGCTAAAGTCATAATCTCGAACATAAGAAGAGAAGTTATTTCCGATAATACCTTCAATACGCTCGTTCGTTTTTCGGTCCAGGATATTGGTTTTCAGTACTTCAATTGAAGGGAATGCTTCGCCGTTGCTTTCAATGTCCATATCAACAGAAATGATTTCAAGCTCAACAGAGTAACGGTCGCCCTTAGGATTGTCCCAGTGTGCTAACGCGTTGAAACTGTTATCGATCATTTGTAGCGCATTACGCAAGTTCGCTTGGCGGCTGTCGCCTCTAGCCAGGTTAGCAAAGTTGGTTGTGATACGCGTGCTGTCTGCAGGCTGGTAGTTTTCGTCGAGGCTAATGCTCTTAATCGTAAAATTAAATTCTTTATTCATGCTGATTTAGTATCCCAATTTGTTTTCTGATTCTCTCGGTCTTTAGTATTAAAACGGCTTTTATTTTTTGCTTGTGACCGGATTAAGAATCGAAGGCTATGCTGTCTGACATCAATGCTTAGTAGAATTAATGTCGTATAAAGTTAATCGCTTAAGGTTTTTATACGTTGATAGGTTCACCATTAACAATGGTATTACTTCACATTGAACATGAGGAATATTCATGATCTATTCTGTTTGAATATTTAAGCCGGTGTCAGTTATATTAATTAGCTTGATGGAAATATAACCACATTAATAGTGTGTTATTTAAGACGATTAATTTAATTAAGAGATGGATGAAATGAGTGAATTGCTGTTGTTGATTTTATACTGTGCATTATTAGGCAGTGGTGTTGGTTTTCTTGCCGGGCTTTTGGGGATTGGCGGAGGGCTGATCATTGTTCCGGTGCTAAGCAGCATTTTACTTCACTTAGAGATTCTACCTGCGGATCAAGTGGTTGTTGCGGCCATCGCTACTTCGTTGGCATCGATACTGTTCACCTCAACTTCTTCTGCACTTGCTCACCACAAGAATGGAAACGTGCCTTGGGAACTGGCGCCTTGGATCATGCTCGGTGTTGCTCTAGGTGCACTGGTTAGTGGCTTTATGGCGGCTCTGTTGCCGGAAAAAGTCGTTCGTATTGTGTTCGCCGTGAGTGTGGTTCTTATTGCGATCAAGATGTTCTTAAGCAGTAAAAATGATGCACCTAAGGAACGAAAACTGCCAAACAAGGGCGTGCTAACTGTGCTGACAACCATTACGGGTGGCTTGTCTGCCATGATAGGCATTGGTGGCGGTGCATTGCTGGTTCCGTTATTAACGTTCTTCTCTGTCGATATGAAAAAGGCCATAGGTTGTGCCTCAGCTTGTGGCATTGTGATAGCGCTATTTGGCTCGATAGGTTACATCAGTTCGGGCAGCAGCCACTTTGCTCTATCTAATGGTTTTGCTGGCTTTGTTTATCTGCCTGCGCTGCTGGGTATTGTGTGCACTTCATGGTTTACGGCTCCGTTGGGCGCAAAAGCCACCAACCATTTACCGGTTCCAACGATTAAGAAAATCTTCTCAATACTGCTGGTGGTTATCGCAGCAAGCATGGTTGCTCGTTAATTAAAGACCGCCCTCTGGCCTGTAACTGATTCAGTTTCTTTATCAATTAGACATTTAGGTGCGAGAAAACGCATGTAAGTGTCTAATTGCGATCTGAGTCTATCAATCGCCGTATTAACGCCTTTTAATGCATCATGGCTCATAATAAGATTGTTCACGTTTTATAAATATTCAAATGTGGTCAAATACTTACTTAAAGGAGCAAGTGATGGCACGAGAAATCTCATTTAAGAACAGCGGCCCACATTGGAACGTTGTTCTATCAATGACGATAAGTTACGTGATCGTATCTTTAGCGATTAACTTCTTTTATCACACTGAACTCCAGTTTTTCCCTTTCGTTACTTCAATCATCATCATGGTTGCTTTCTACGCTCTCGCCTCAAGATTCACTAAAAGCAATCTATCTTTAGTGGGTGAAGACATACATCTAAATGGTATTAAAGCGGACTTAATAATCAAAAACCCTGTCTTTGCTCGACAGTATATTCAAGTTAAATCTCTGACTCACAAGGGCTATTACAAGGTGAATGTTCGGAAAGGCCAGGTAGAGAAATCGGATTGGGAAATGTTGTTGAGAAAGGCTTCTCTGCAAAACGTTTAACGTTAACGCTTAATGGAAAGTACTCATATCAGTATCTTCTATCAACATGATTATCTTGATAAAACATTGTTATTTAACCCAATTCACTGCTATAGCTAAATGTATCTTGTTTGATTCAACGGAATGCTATCAATGAGTGGTTTATGGATCCTTTAACGCAGGGCGTGTTAGGCGCTTCTTTGTCACAATCGGCCAGCAAAAAACAGCATTTGGTTGTTGCTGGGGTATTAGGGCTGCTCTCTGGATTGGCTCCAGACTTAGATGCACTGATTAAGTCTCAAAGTGACCCTTTGTTGGCTTTGGAGTTTCATCGACAATTTACCCATTCACTCTTCTTTATCCCCATTGGCAGTTTGATCTGCGCCTTGGTTTTGCATCACTTGATTGCAAAAAAGCGCGGGCTTACTTTCAAACAAAGTTGGCTGTTTTGTGCTTTGGGTTATGGCACTCATGCACTGTTAGACGCTTGTACCACTTATGGCACGCAGTTACTTTGGCCTTTCACCAACGCGCGTTTTGCTTGGAACACTATCTCAATCATCGATCCTGCTTATACGCTTCTCATCCTAGTGTTGCTTGTGTGTGCAACGTTGAAACGAGCGCCTTGGCTCGCGCGTGTCGCGTTTGCTTGGGCGTTAATTTATCCAACATTAGGGATGATTCAACGAGACAGGGCAGAGGCGGTTGGGTGGCAATTAGCGCAAGAAAGGCAACACACGCCGATCCGATTAGAGGCAAAACCAAGCTTTGCTAATATCTTGGTTTGGAAAGTGGTGTACGAAACAGAGGCTCATTACCATGTAGACGCAGTGCGGGTCGGTTCATCGGTAAGCACGTATCCCGGAGAGTCGATCGTTAAGCTGAACGTTGGCAGGGATTTACCTTGGCTTGACCCTGACTCTCAACAAGCCAAAGACATTGAGCGCTTCCGCTGGTTTTCAAATGGTTATATTGCTCGGGACCCAACAGACGAGCTGCGTATTATCGATGTCCGATATTCAATTGTACCGAATCAAATGAAAGCACTTTGGAGCATCAAGCTATCAAAAGCTGTTGATGCAAATACGCATGTAAAATACGAAACCCACAGAGACAATACACCAGAATCGAGACAGCTCTTCTTCGCTATGCTCACTGGCGATAAATGATCTAGTTCTGAAAAGTACAAAGGCTGAGTCAGATAATCTGCTCAGCCTTTCTATTTCAGTGTTACTTAGCTTTCTTTGTTCGAAAACTAGGTAATAAAATACTACAGATAACGGCTTCTCAAATGATCTTTGAAGTACTGCGCATTCAAGGTTTCACCGGTTGCGCCTTTCACCAAGTCATCGGTGGTCAGCAGGCTGCCTTTGCTCCAAATATTCGATTCTAACCACGTGAGGATAGGAGACAGATCACCGCTTTCAATCACAGAGTTTATATCTACCGTTTTCTTCATTGAAGCCATGAACTGCGCCGCGTACATCGCACCTAGTGTGTAAGATGGGAAGTAACCGAATGCGCCGTCTGTCCCTCAGAAATGCCCCATTATTGCTGAGCTCATTACTATCTATCCGTTTGCTAATCATTATTTGACCAACTTTTCCTGATGTAGGTATGGTGTATAGGACTTATCATATAAATTTAGGCGGAGTTTAAGGTGAATAAAGAAACCAAAAAGAATTTTGATAAAGTATTTCAGGCTGCGTTAGCACTGTTTGGTAGTGAAGAAGCTGCTAATCAATGGCTTAAGCACCCAGTTCGAGGACTTGGTAACAAACGACCAATTGATTTGCGTTCGACAGCCGAAGGTACCAAGGCTGTACTCAATTTGATTGGCCGTTTAGAGCATGGAGTGTTTTCGTGAGCTTTGTTGCTACAAGCTTTTGCCCCAAAGTGTGCCAGTTCAACTTCCGTCAGAGTGTCTTGGTCAATAAAGAATAGACTCTGTCATTTTACTGCTCCCACAAATAAACGCTAACCGTCATCCCCTTGAAAAGGGGAACCTCATCAACGCGTCATGAATCTATTCTGGTGTCATTAATTTCTATTTAAGTGAGTCACACACTTTGGGCGATCCTAGTCTGTACGAGGCGACGGTGTAATTGGGATGGTTTGAAGAACGATAAGCTAAGCAGTCTCTATCCAGAATCTTGATAGTTTGAATTAGACACTGATCTTTCTGTGTAACAACTGGAACAGACGCTGCACATCTAACTCAGCATGTACTCGACTTGATAGCTCAGCTCTATCAACATGAAAGCGTATTCGAAAAGCCACGTTATTATCCGCAGATAAAACGCTAGAATATCGTCAAAAAAAGAGTAAGCCGATAGTGATTAGCTTTCTGTCCATAATACTAAACCAACTACTTTAGTCGGTGGTTATTAAGTTCAAGAGTAAGCAGGAATTCAACGCGGCTATAAATCATTTTTTACTGTGACTCTGCCAGAAGCAGGAGATTGCAGGCTCACTGACGTCTAGAATTAATGATGCTTTTCAGATGCTCTGTCGAGTACATTCAAGTTAACTGAGTATAGTGGATTTGTATTTATAACGTTTTCAATAACTGAATGCCATCACTTGGGAAAAGCTGATAGCCACTGCTGATCTCTTGTTGCTGCTGAGCTGTTACTTTAAGGGTACCGTCGATCACGATGGGCTCCCACGGGTCTATGTAGTCAATCGTTTGTTCGACATACACAATTTGGTTAGGCGGCGGTGGGGGAACGTGCAAGCAAGCGCCAAAGAAAGGCACCAACAGAAATGACTCAATCTTGTTCCCGTTGATTTCTAAAGGCACAACAAAACCCGCAATACGTTGCTCAGTATTGTTTAACGCACTAATTGTTTTACCGACAAGACTTTGTGGTGCCCGTACATCTAACGATTCTTCGTGGTTTACAGTTACTGGCGTTGACGAGTGGCGCTCTTCAATTGGAACCATATCAAGCCAAGACAAAATATCTTGCTCAGCGTGTATAATGTGACTAAACATTAGGCTTAGCACGACAAAGGAGTTATTCATTATTTTCATAAAAAAGGCCCCATATTTCAGGGGGCACCTCAAAAGCGTAGTGAAACGAATTTTTCGTAAACACAGTCAGTATCACTTGGTACGCCGATACTGACTGTGTAAGTTCTAATCTTTATACAGACAAGCTATTCACTGCCACGTGATTAATTGGAAGAGAAAGCACCACGCATGATGCTGTGTACGGAAGTGTTATCAACCGAGCGACCATGAACAACTTCACTGTTTACACCCCATGCCATCATTGGAACTGGTACATTAGTGTGGTTACCCCACAGCCAACTTACTTCTGGTACTTCGCCAGCGCCATTAGTTTTAAGCAGTTCTAGCCCGCCCGTTTCGTGATCAGCCGTGACAATCACCATTGTATCGTCGCGAGTCTCTGCCCAGTCAATAGCACTTTTTACTGATTCATCGAACTTAATCGTCTCATGGATCATGCGCTCTTCATCATTAATGTGACCAGCAAAATCGATTTGTGAGCCTTCAACCATTAAGAAGAAGCCATTTGGGTTTCGCGATAGGATATCAATTGCGACTTTCGTCATTTCTTCGACATGCGGAATATCAAGGCTTTCGTAGCTCCAGCCTTGCTGCGCTTGATACTCGGTTGGTAATACGTAAGGAATTTCATTTTCACCCAAAATAGCAGCAAATTTGATTGAAGCATTAGGGTCTTGCTCTGGAAGTGCTTCTACTGCTTTTAGCATTTCAGTGTTATTTTTTACTACGGTGTAGCCATTGTCTTTAGCCGCTCGGCTAATAACGTCAACATCCTTGACCTGTTTGCTACCACAAATCGCAAGGTTTGGCTGGACATCACCAAACATGCTGTCAGAAAGTTGCTCGAAATCGTTACGATTTGGTCCATGGGCGACGAAAGCCGCTGGTGTTGCATGCACACAATGAGAAGTCGCCACGACACCAACAGATTTACCCATTTTTTGCGCGGTTTCGAGTATAGTTTCTAAGTCTGAACCATCACCTGGACGTGCTTGTGCAATTGTACCAGAGACCACTTTTACGCCAGTAGACATTGCTGTCGCAGCTGCCGCTGAGTCGGTATAGTATTGCATACCAAGCCCAGCTAGTTTTTCATAACCGAGCGTATCAGCACTAGCAGTATGAATTTGGCCGACGTGAGACGCTGAATCCATAAACAGTGCTTGACCATTGAACGCGCGAGTTACATCAAGCTGTGCGTAACCCATGCCATCGCCAATCATTAGAATCACGTTGTTTGTTGGCGCCATTTCAACTACATCAACATCGTGCTGATCGACTGATTCAGAATCAAGTCCTTTATTGGTGGTCAGTGTGACTTGATAACGGCCTTGTGAATCCGCCTTGGCGATTTGGCGAAACTGCTCATTGTCGTGTCTTGTGTCATCTTGTAGCTCAACACCGACAGAGCTTGAATCGGTTTCCCAGTCATAACTCACTGCATGCGTACTGCCGTCTGCGCCAAGGTTGATCGGCATATCAATAGCAGTAAGCTTATCGTAGCCTGAGTTAGCACGTACTTTAGAAATTGACACGGGCACGGCCAGTTGTCCATCACCCAACGTTGAGATACCAAAGACGTAAGTACCCGCGACAACAGAAGAGTGTATTACGCCGCCAGGGTAGGTGGTGAGTGCCGAAGTACCTTCTTTTAGATCGATGAGCTGATTTTTTAGTGCACCATAAACCAGTTCATTGCCGTCGATCTCTTGTACTAAGTTGAATTGGATATCTTGGTCTTGGTCGAAAGACACCGTTACTTGATAGTTACCTGCACCAGCGTAATCAAACTGATAAGCATCAGGGGTATCCCAATTGTTAAAACTACCAGAAAGATAGACAGGGCTAGTTAGTGCATCAACGTCAGAATCAGTGATATTTTCAATATATAGTGTTGGGTTGTTGATACCTGAACTCGCGTCAAGGGAGAACTTGAAGGTTTGATCTTGGCCATCAACATCAATGTCCATGTTTTGGTTTTCAAACTCACCGTATTTGCGCTGAAGCTCATACAAGACGTCAGTGGTGACCAAACTATCTTGTTCTTGGGATATCGCGAGGTCACGTTCTTCACTCCACTCAGGGTCGGAAAGTTTAAAGGAATAGCTTCCAGACTCCATTTTAAACAGCGCTATATGCATACCATCGCCTTGATAATGGAACTGTGCTTCAGGTGGAGCCGACCAACTGTTCATCGAGCCTTTAATGTAAAGCCGACAATCTTTAGTTGGCGCTTCAGCAATTTCAGCATCAGTACATCCAAAAGGACCAGAATCGATGCTTTCTGCAATTTCTCTTTCAACGTATTCAGTGTTAGTTTCGTTACAACCAGCAAGTACCGCCAGTGTCATTGCTGACAACATGAGTGGACTTTTGTGAAAGGATTTCATTTTTCGCGTTTCCTAATTTATTTCGAGTGTGAAAGAAATTAGTCCTGAAATATGAAAGCAAAGCTTCAGTTTTATTACAAGTTATTGAATCAAATATTAAAATTTAGAAATGCGCCTTAAGTTTTCCAACATAGGCTGTTGACTGAGTAATTAACGAGCTCCTTCTCAGCCCTAAAAATGAAAAAAGTCACCCTTGATTTTAATGTGTTGACGAAAGGGTAAGCTGATCTACGCCAGCAGAACTAAGCGACTTTCCGATACCAATAGTTATCCGAACTTCTCTAATTAACGGATTACTCAAAGAAAGTTTTGTCCACTTTTGAGTTAGAGAGCGCTGCTTTTCGGTGTGTGATCAAGGAATAAACCACGTTTGCCTTTGGCATTTTGAACCTTTGCATCAGGCCGTTGTGTTCCTAAGATGAGTAATACTTGTACTACGCTTTGTTCAGCTTGGTTCTACTTACACAGCAAGCTCTGCAAGTAGAACACTTCAATCTGGTTGGGCGTTTTATCTAAAGATAACGACTTCTCAAATGATCTTTGAAGTATTGCGCATTCAAGGTTTCGCCCGTTGCACCTTTCACCAAGTCATCGGTGGTCAGCAGGCTGCCTTTGCTCCAAATGTTCGATTCTAACCAAGTGAAGATAGGGGATAGGTCACCACTTTCAATTACAGAGTTCACATCCACCGTCTTCTTCATTGACGCCATGAACTGAGCCGCGTACATCGCACCTAGTGTGTAAGATGGGAAATAACCGAATGCTCCGTCTGTCCAGTGGATGTCTTGCATACAGCCGTTAGTGAAGTTACCTTGAGTGCTTAAACCAAGGTAAGACTGCATCTTGGTATTCCATAACTCTGGCACGTCAGTGTGTTTGATCTTGCCGTTGATCAAGTCACGCTCAATCTCGTAACGCAGGATAACGTGTGCAGGGTAGGTGAGTTCATCAGCATCGACACGGATGAAGTCTTTCTTCACGCGCGTGTAGATCTTCTGGAAGTTTTCTTTCTCAAATTCTGAGCCTGAGAATTGCTGACCAGCCAAGTTCGCTAAGTGTCCAATGAACGGGTCGCTGCGGCCGACTTGCATCTCGAAGAATAAAGATTGAGATTCATGAATGCCCATAGAACGAGCTTCCCCCGCTGGTTGTCCTGCTAGGTGTTTTGGTAAGCCTTGTTCGTAACGCGCGTGCCCAGTTTCATGCACAATACCCATTAAGCTTTGAACGAACTCCGCTTCGTCGTAGCGAGTTGTGATACGCACGTCTGAAGGGACGCCGCCACAGAATGGGTGAACACTTTCATCCAATCGGCCGTGTTCGAAATCGAACTGAAGCAGCTTCATGACTTCTAAACCAAGAGCTTTCTGTTTCTCGGTCGAATAGATGCCAGATGGTGCGTTAAATTGCTCGCTCGATTGCTTTTCGATCACTTCATCAATCAAGCTTGGTAGCCAGGTTTTAACGTCTGCAAACAAGATATCAAGCGAAGCAGAGCTAGTGCCCGGTTCATAGATATCCAGCATCGCATCATAAGGCGTTAAATTAGCTGCGTCGGCGCGGATCTGCGCTTCTTCACGAGAAAGCTCAACCACTTCACGCCAGTTCTTTTCGAATCCAACCCAGTCGTTGTTACCGCGTTGGCTACGCCACGCATGTTCACATTTTGAACCCGATAGAGATTTCGCTTCAACCAGTTTTTCTGGAAGTAGGTTTGCTTGTTGCCACTGGCGTTTTATTTCACGAAGTGACGATTGTTGCTCAGTGTTCAGCGCTTCATTTTCAGCGTCTGCAATCCAATCGCCAAGCTGTGGTTGAGTCATTAAGCCGTGAATATGAACAGAAAGCTCGGCCATCGCTTCACTACGAGCTTGGTTACCACCTTCTGGCATCATTGAAGCTTGGTCCCAACCACAAATAGAAGCTAGGTGTTGAAAGCGTGAACATTTTTGAGAGTGTTCGACTAGTTTTTTGAATGCGCTCATTTGACTACTCTTAATTTGGTTTCTTTAAATGATCCTTAGGGCTGCGTCAGCGTTAAGGTTCATCTCGTGTACTTTGATTATGGCTTTGCTTTTTAATGACGCCGACCTTCGCAGTCGAAGATATAGCGAGAAAAGCATGAGGCGATACGATGCCTTGAATTTACTATTTCTTAACAAATCAAACTGTTCTATTGTGCACAAAATCAGTGAGTTGTATAGCTGGTGGCAATTGTTGCTTGCGAATTGTTCAGATACACGGTATTGATGATAGATCGCTGAACAAAAATGACAATGATATGGATATTTTGAACTTTGAGGCATTTCTAATTGCCATCACTATTTTAACGCTAACGCCGGGCTTAGATACGGCTTTGGTGATTCGCAATACTAGCCGCTCTGGCTTAGCTGACGGTTGTATGACGAGCTTTGGTATTTGTAGCGGCTTGTATGTACACGCGTTTTTCTCTGCTGTGGGTATATCTGCAATCCTCGCCCAATCCGCTGAACTCTTTCAAGCCGTTAAGATGGTAGGTGCGGTTTACCTCATCTGGCTTGGCTTAAGCAGTTTGCGAGCGTTGATGAAAAACGGTGGCGGTTTGAAGGTCGGAGAACAAGCTCAGCAGGCTTACAGTGCAAAGCGTTCTTTGCGTGAAGGCTTTCTGTCTAACGTTCTTAACCCAAAAACAGCAGTTTTCTATCTGGCCTTTTTACCTCAATTTGTAAACCCTGAAGGTTCGCCTTTATTGCAATCTATGTTGATGGCTTCGGTACACTTTATGATTGCGATGGTATGGCAATGTGGTTTGGCTGGCGCGCTTAACTCGGCTAAAAATTTGCTCAAAAACGCGAGTTTTATGAAGTGGATGGAAGGCGTGACGGGCATGGTGCTGGTTGGGCTGGGTGTTAAGCTTCTGATGGAAGAGCCTGTGTAGTTCACCGTTTTCAGTTGAACATGAATATATGAAAGCCCACGATGTGTCGTGGGCTTTGTGCTTTATTACTGGTAGATCTTTGTACCGATCTTATTCTACAGCGCAGTTATTCAACGACGCTAATGTTCATCTCAGCACCTTCGAAACCTAAGTCACTCAACTCATCGGCGTTAAAGTTGGTGGTAACTTCGATGTCGCCAATGCGCTCAGTAGATTCGTTGACGGAATCAGTACTTCTTTTGCTGCGTAGATTGTTAGTAATTGGTGTTGCTTGTCCAATTTCGATAGTACCTGCAAATTGAGATTCAGCGTAGAAATCTCCAGACACGTAAGAGTGGAAGGGGCGTAAGCTTCCGCCAGTCGCGTATTGCATGCTTGATAAGCCAGCTTCTTTAATCGCCCAGCCCCAATCCCACCATTTAGTTTCACCTGGGATGTAACGGTGATCCCATTGGTAGCGAATGTCGGCAGATTCACTGCTGCCACGGCCCATGGTGAAGGTATGAGCCTTGTACGGGCGGTTATCTGGATGAGAGTGCCACGCGTTGCCACCCCAACGAAGGAAGCCGTTGAATTCAACATCGTAGCTAATATCGGCGTTGAATCGGTACGGGTAAGAGATGCTTGAACGATACAGCTCAACTCGAATCGGTAGCTCCGAATTCGCAGGAACCATAGGACGAGCTTGAAGTGTTACTTGTTCGCTAGTGGAGTTGCCATTTGTTTCAGCGAAGCTTTGGTTAGCCTCGAACTTAACGGTGAGCTTAGTTTCGCCAACCAAAGGCCACTTGAAGGTGTTCTCTGTTTGAACGCTCTGTGAGAATCCGTAGCTGTTCGTTTTCGACCAGTTTGTTGATTCGTCTACTTTTAGGTCTACCACCACTTGTTGCGCGATGTTGCTGTTGTTTCTTGCCGTCGCGTAAACCGTTTTCACTAGTTCACGATCCGACTCGACAACATCACCATGCCAAAAGTTGTCGTCGTTAACGGTGTAGGCAAAATTGTCGACGGTGATTTTGGTTTTTTCATCACAGCGATAGCCGCTACAAGAGCCATTGTTATTTCCTTGTATTACCCAACTGTTGCCAGAGCGCTTTATCGTCATGTCTTCGCCCACGTACTGACTGTTATTACCGCCAATCCAAGCGTAACCTAGGTTGTGGGCTAAGTAGCTTAATGGGCGTACAAAGTCGTTACGGTTGTTCACTAATTCATACTGAACATCGATTTCGCTGCCTTCCTGAACCGATTTGGCGGAATAGTTAGGGATTTCAGATTGGTCGTTGTTTGGGTAACAGAACGTTGACCCACTGCTTGATTGCTTAATTTCGCCATGATAACCCGGCCCCATGATTACCCAGTTTCCTTTTAACCCGGTGATCTGCCAAGTGCCCATACGAGCGACCAAAGCACTCTTCTGCTCTCCGGCTTCATAACGGTCTATAGGACGATAACCAGAGCGACATACATCTTCACCAAGTTGGTCAAACACTATTTGGTCTGGGTAAATCTTCGCATTTACACCGGTTGATAGAACAGACAACACTGCGGTTGCTAAGAGACTTCTGTTTACTGTGATCATTAACAATTCCCTCATTTGTAATTTTTCTATTTTGATAATGTTTTGTGTGCCGTGCAGTTAACAAGACAAGTTCACTTTTTCATGTTGATAAATAGATAGATACTGAAAAGGGTTGAATTAAATTACCCCGTAAATTCAATGGCTTGTATTGTCATTAGTGTTTTTACGGTGAAAGAGTATGCAACTAAACGTAAATTGTTTGATGGGGCTCAAACCGTTTTTAGAAAAATGAAGGCCTATTATTCGGGCTTAGACGGCAAAACTATTTGACGTTATTTTTGACGCTTGTATGGGCTTTGTTGCGTAATTCAATGGAACTAAATCAAGAACCTACGATCTGATCAGCTACCACCACTCTCTCTCGTAGCCTTATGCCTAAACCTTGTTACAAAACAACCAACTGGAAGCAATACAACCAATCGCTCATTAACCGTGGTTCTCTGACCTTCTGGATCGATGAAGAAGCAATAAGTGGGTGGGCGCAAAGCAAACAGAATAAGCGCGGGAGGCCACGTCGGTTCAGTGATTTAGCTATTACGACAGCACTCATGGTGAAACGAGTTTTTTCTATGCCACTGAGAGCGCTGCAAGGATTTATCGACTCGATATTTAGGTTAGCCCATGTGCCGTTAAGTTGTCCGCATTACACCTGCATCAGTCGTAGAGCCAAGCAAGTTGAGGTCTCATTTAAGACTAAAGCGAGAGGAGCGATACAACACCTAGCCATTGATGCAACTGGCCTTAAGGTTTATGGCGAAGGTGAATGGAAAGTCAAAAAACACGGGACGGATGGCAAGCGGAGAGTCTGGCGAAAGCTGCATATTGCAGTTGATACAAGCACTCATGAGATCATTGCCGCCGAGCTAAGTTTATCAACGGTTACAGATGGTGAAGTACTCCCGAACCTACTGAAACAAACACGTCGAAGCATCCTTGAGGTGTCTGGTGATGGCGCTTACGACACGAGAGCGTGTCGCGCTGCTATTAAGATGAAGCGAGCCGTTGCGCTTATTCCCCCAAGAGAAGGGGCAGCCTTCTGGGAGCGTGGTCATCCTCGAAATCTCGCCGTGGGTTGCCAGAAATTATACGGCTCAAATAAGTATTGGAAAGAGCGGTATGGATACCACAAACGTTCATTGTCAGAAACAGCGATGTATCGAGTTAAACAGTTGCTAGGAGGACGATTGAGCTTAAGAAATTACAATGCCCAGGTGGGTGAAACTTACGCGATGATAAAAGCGTTGAACAAGCTTACTGGGTTAGGTATGCCTGAAACTTGTCGTATTGATTAAGAAATACGCGAAACGGGGTTGTTCTATCTTTAAATTTAATTACGCAACAAAGCCAATAATTTAAGACGTTTCGCTATGTGATGAAAATAAAAAAGCCCGCAGTTGAGTGCGGGCTTGGTATTCAATCACTTCAGTTTACGCTTTAACTGCTTCACAATCATGTGAAGACGTCAACGGTTTGAAGAATAGCTTGGTTTCTTCGATAACAACGTGGCGCAGCAAGATAAGCCCGATTAGGTTCGGAATTGCCATTAGGCCGTTCACGATATCAGCCATTATCCAGATCATGTCGAGCTTTAAGAATGCACCAGAAGCCACCAACGCAATGAAGATGATCTTGTAAGGCAATACAGCTTTGGTACCTAGCAAGAACACAACACAGCGCTCACCGTAGTAGTTCCAACCTAAAATTGTTGTAAACGCAAAGAAGATTAAGCCAACAGAAACCAACATAGGGCCAAGGGTATCTGCATTCAGACCAACAGCGAATGCGTGAGTGGTCATCGCAGCGCCTGAAAGATCAGTCTGCCAAGCACCCGTTAAGATAAGCGCCAAACCTGTCATCGTACAGATGATGATGGTGTCGAAGAAGGTACCTGTCATAGAGACAAGTCCTTGTTTCACACATGAGTCTGTTTTAGCCGCTGCTGCAGCCATTGGTGCGCTACCTAGGCCAGATTCGTTCGAGAACACACCACGAGCGATACCTGATTGGATAGCAAGCATGATGCTCGCGCCAAAGAAACCACCGGTTGCTGCTGTGTTGGTAAACGCAGAAGTCACAACAAGGGTAATGGCATTCAGTAGTTGGTCGGCATTTGAAATCAGAACGCTTAAACACGCGACGACGTACATAACCGCCATAGTAGGAACAACTTTCCCTGCCACTTTAGCGATAGATTGGATACCACCAAGGGTAACCACTGCCACTAATATCGTAAGAACGACAGCAGACATCTCACGCGAAGCGCCAAATGAGATTTGAGTTGCGTCCAAGATAGCGTTGACTTGTGGGAAGGTACCGATACCGAAGCAAGCAACGCCGAGCGCGAAGACAGCGAACATTACCGCTAAGATTCGTGAGCCGACACCGTATTGCAGGTAGTACATTGGGCCGCCAACCATTTCGCCATTGCTATCGGTTCTGCGGTATTTAACGGCGAGTAGACATTCTGCGTACTTGGTCGCCATACCAAATACAGCGGCAAGCCACATCCAGAATAGGGCACCAGGGCCACCAATCTTGATTGCGGTCGCTACACCAACGATGTTACCTGTACCAATGGTTGCTGAAAGTGCAGTACACAAAGCCGCGAAACTCGATACGTCACCCGTACCAGATTTGTCTTTGCTGAACACCATTTTCAGTGCAGTTGGGAGGTGTCTAAACTGGAGTAAGCCTAAGCGAAAAGTAAAGTAGATACCTGTACCCACTAGCAGAATAAGCAGTGGTGGTCCCCAAACGAATTGGTTGATGGTTTGTAGTGTAGCTTGTAGGTGGTTCATAGATTCCCCTTAATAAATTAAAAATTTAAGGAGAAGAGGGAAGGCAGTGCAGATCTCAGGGATCGGGGGCACTACTTAATACATACGGATTTCTAGATAGAATTCTTGTGTTAATTAAGGCTGTTGCTTTCCACTCCTCTGTCCTTTTGCCTGAGAGTTTCACTTAGCGAATCACTTATAGATAAGTAACGGGCACTAAGCTTGCTCCTTCGGCGACCGATCTAACGGTTCTCTCCAGAGGTTCCTCCAACGACAGTCCTCACTTTTCTGGATTTCTCCAGCATAAAGCACCTGAAAGATTTACTTCTTCGGCGGGTCAATCTAACTAAATGTTAATGTTTAGTTAAAAACCACTCTCCTGCAGTCTTCATCGGAACAATTACCTAAATAATTAGGTAATCTGTAGGCGTATCCTAGATCATATAAAATGTGATGTCAGCTACAAAATATCTGTTTGCACAAATGTTGTTCAACTAAATGATCAAACAACGACTCTCTGACGTAACTTGCTTATTTAAATGGTATAAAATAGAGAAACAAGGAGGAGTTATGACTCGACTAATAGCGATTGTTTTTTTATTGGCTTTGGCATTTGTACTATTTCGTTACCGGACAAACGAAAAACTGCAAAAATGGGTAGTGATAGTTATCGTTAGCAGTTTCCTCTTGTATACTGCCAGCTTGATGATTTCGGAGTTAACTCGTTAAGCCTGCCTGTAAACAGGTGGGATGAATGTGTTAGTAAAGCTTAAGTGCTTCTGGCTTGAGCGATAGGTTTAACTGAGCCTTCACAATCAGTATTGGCATTCGTGTCAGTGACCGCGTAACGTTAAATAAATTTTTGGGAGTACCCGCTAGTGAACCAGCAATCTGGACAAAGCGAACAAGATGAAGTGGTTGTTATAGAAGAACGCGATAAGCGCAGTCAGCTCTATATCGGCATTGCTGCGGTTATAGGTTTAGCACTGGGTGGCTTAATTGGTTCTACAGTTACGGCTTCTAAGTGGGAGTCCACTTACCAGGTACTCGAAACTCGTTATCAAGAACTGCATGACAGCAGAGCACAGTTGATGACATCCGTTGAAACTAAAGTGGCAAAAGTTGATACCGAAATCGATGCGAAAGTAGAAGCCGCTCTAGTGAAACAAACGGAAGAGCATCAAAAAGAGCTCCAGGAATTAGCGAAGCAGTCTTCGGTTTTAGAGAAGGCGAACTACTCGTTAGAGCAACAGCTAAATGAACAGAAGCAAACGTTAGAGCAAACTCAGCAAGACAACCAGAAACTTAATCGTCAGGCTGACATGCAATCGACTTTGTTTGAGCGTGCGCGTGAAGTTTTCCGAAAAGAATTACAGATTTCTCAAGAACTTGAAAAACTTGAGAAAGAAAGAGATCAACTCGAGCAGAATCTTGGTTCTCTTAAGAAAGCGTGTGATGTTTACTTAGATGGCACATCATGGGATGCGAAATCTGACGCGTGTGAGAAGCAAGATAACGCTAACTCTCGACTGAGTGATATAAGACAAATGATTGAAGTCCACACCATGGACCTCAAACAGATCAAAACTCTCACTGAAGAGATGGGTCTATAAGCCGAAGGCTTTACCAACCTAACGTTAGTTTTGCACTAAATATTGAAACGCCCACATCACACACGTGATGTGGGCGTTTTGCGTTTGTCGAGAGCATAGATCCGGTGCTTTCTCATTATTGATTATTTGCGTGTTTTCATTGTTTGCTTAGATATTTGTGAATAGTTACGTATATCCACAATGATATGTTACTTGTTGTCTATTAAATGACTTTGCATACATATTTTCAGCTCAGAGTCGCTGCATAATAGTGTTGTTCAGGATGAACACGCAGTCGATTGCTAGCTCGCATTTGGCTGCTTTGACGACAAGGGATGGAGTGATGCCAGAGTATCTTTGTGAGAACTGCACCATAGCTTATTGTTTCGATGATTGTCGCTCGCCATTAGCGCAAAAAGAGATGATCAAAGTAGAAGAGTTGGTTCGTCGTGTCGATGTTGAACACGATGATGAACAGAGTGAAAAGGGTGAAAAGAGTGAGCAGGGCATTGAAGGTAGTTATTCGCCTAATCGTTCAGACATAAAAAATCCCCACAAGCCAAGCTGGTAGGGATTTTGGATAAGTTGCAGTCCTGTTCTCGCTTTCTCAAGCAAAGGGTCTTACAAAAATTTTTAGAACAGTTTCGTTTTTAGAGCTGTGTCGTTTCTTAGAATGCAGTTAGCTACTAGAGCAAAACCTCATTCCACTAAACGTTATTTCTCATACGTTTTGATTTCGCCTGATTTCACACGAGCAACAAACGATTGCAGTTCTTTCTTCACAACTGGCATCAAGAAGTACAGACCAAGAATGTTGAAGATAGACATCGCAAAGATAGCCGCATCAGAGAAGTCGATTACCGCACCAAATTGAATCGTGGCACCAATAACAACAAACACACAGAACATCACTTTGAAAATCAGCTCCGTTGTTTTGCCTTCACCAAATAGGTAAGTCCAAGCTTTAAGACCGTAGTACGACCAAGAGATCATGGTAGAAAACGCAAACATGATTACTGCGAGAGCGAGTGTGTATTTGAATACTTCTGCCGTTTCAGTAAACGATGCAGCAGTCAGCGTTACGCCCGTTAAACCAGAACCATCGAATGGACCTACGTTTAAGCCAGCAATAGTGATAACCAATGCGGTCATTGTACAAATGATTACCGTATCAACGAACGGTTCTAATAGTGATACTAGACCTTCGGTGATTGGTTCTTTTGTTTTAACCGCTGAGTGAGCGATAGCTGCTGAACCTACACCTGCTTCGTTCGAGAATGTTGCACGTTTCAAGCCTTGAATTAGCGCACCAATAAATCCACCAACAACACCTTCACCAGTAAATGCACCTGTAAAGATTGCGCTGAACGCAGGGCCAACTTGATCAAGGTTAGAACCGATGACAATCAGAGCCATACCGATATACAGAGCAGCCATCCAAGGAACAACTTTTTCTGTTACCGATGCGATAGAAGGCATACCACCAACAATCACAGAGAAAACTAAAGAGGCAAGTACAAGGCCAGTGATCACACCGTATTCACTTGGTACATCAAATGCGTAAGTTAACATGGCGTGTGCTTGGTTAGCTTGGAACATGTTACCGCCGCCCAATGCGCCTAAAATACACATTAATGCGAAACCAATAGCGAGCACTTTACCTAGTCCACCTAAACCTCTTTCACCCAGGCCTTGGCTTAGGTAGTACATTGGACCGCCCGAAACAACACCTGAAGGTAGGATAGTTCGGTATTTCACACCTAAAGTACACTCACAGAACTTAGAAGCCATACCCAGAAGGCCACACAAGATCATCCAGAATGTCGCGCCAGGACCACCAATCGCAAGTGCAGCACCTACACCGGCAATGTTACCAAGCCCGACAGTACCAGAAAGCGCCGTTGTTAACGCTTGAAAGTGAGAAACCTCGCCGTCCTCTTTAGAGTTAGGATCGGTATACTTACCTTTGATAATGTCTATCGCCATGCCGACACGTTTAAATTGAACAAAGCCAAAATAAACAGTGAAGATGATCGCAGCGAGCAACAGCCAGCCAACAATCACGGGGAAGTTAGCTTCACCAATCGGTACACTTTTAAATATCAGCCCAACGAACCAACCTGTGTATTCGTTGAAAAACCCATCAACACTTTGACTTAAGTTGCTGATAGCTTGGTTAAATGATCCTTCTTCTGCAAATGCACTGGAACTAAACAATAATATAAACCCAAAAAATAATTCACGTATGTTTTTCATGGTTTTCCCTGTCTTTTTAATAAATTATGTTTGTTGCTGTTGTGTTTGTTTTCTATTTGATTTGTATATCTCAGCGGTATATCTACTTCATTCGACTGCAACATAAACGGCTGTAGCTAGGTCGAAAAACGAAATAAATATAAGTACTGATCTTGCTTTGTATGGATATCCTTTTGGTATGTGCACCAATAAGACTATGGTATTCGGGATATCAAGCCCTACTGATAATCCTATACATAAAAATAATGCCAACAAAGAGATTTTTACAATAAATTTACAATTGTTCGGGTTTTGTCATCATTTGGGAATAAGTCGATGCTTTTTAGGCAGAGAAAAGTATATGCAGTAGTTGTTTTAGGGGCGGGTGAAGGATAATTCAGAGTGATGGGCTGTCGGGACATAGAGGGGGACATAGAGCGAACGTAGGAGAGTTCGAGTATTCGATATGTTTTGGCGGTGTTTAAACATTCGAAGGCTGAAGGTGTCTTTGGATCTGAGGATATTAAAAAAGCCCTTTATCAGAGCTTTTATGTTCTAGCGGAAAGCATGAGTACTTTCCGCTAGAACATAAAACTAAACGGCCCGATGACTATTGCTATTGCCAACTGTGCCTTTACTGGATTTGTGGTAGAGCTTAAGTGCCAATAATGAACCCCACAGCAAAACTTGTCCCCATAGCAATGTCCATTGAGACGCCACTTCTTGCCAAGATGCACCCATCTGATTAAGTGCTAAGAAACCTTGGATAGCCGGTGTGCTTGGGAATAGCTGTGATAACAGAACTAACCATTCAGGCATCATTTCAACTGGCCAGATAAAACCTGAAGAGAAGATCAGTGGCATTGAACTGATTAACACTACAACCGTGACGAGTTCTCTTCGTGGTACTAACTCACCAATAAAAATCCCGATCAAACAGCTGGCCAGTAAGAAGGGCAGAAGTAAGGTTAAGATCTGTGTTGTTGAGGTGAGCTGGTTTATCCCATACATCGAAAAGCTAGCGCCGAAATAGTACATCGACAACAAGTAATAAATGCCGACTAAGGTACAACAGCGAGCAAGCATCAGTTTCGCTGGAGAGGTCTTACTCCAGTAGCCAAATGTCGATTGAGCGTTTTGGGTTGCACCCACTAAACCAGAAGCCATGGCTAAGGTTTGTTGCAGGATTAACACAAAGACGGCTGGAACTACGTAATCGATGTATCCCATGCGACTATTAAACGTTGGTTTCAGGTTTAAGCTGAATGCACTGTAGCCTTTGGCTGCCGATTCTAAAGGCACACCTTCGACTAACAAATGGCTGACCTTAACTTGCGCAGCTAACGTACCACCGGCCTTGGCAAGCCCTTCAACAATGGTTCCGTAGACCAAGAAGTAAGAAGCATCACCAGCGTAAGAAAGCGTCGGGCTCTTACCGAGCAACAAGTCTTTATAGAAATCTTCTGGAATGACGAGGAAGCCGCCAATCTCTTGGTTAAGTACGGCTTGTTTTGCATCGGCGATGGTGGAGTCTCGACGAACCAATTCGATTTGAGAGGTGGCATCCACCATACGCTCTAATTGATAGCTGCTTTGACTCTTATCCAAGTTCACAACCGAAGCTTTCAGTTGTTGAGGAACTTGGTTCGCGTAAGGCAATGGATACAAGAAGGAATAGAAGACCACACCACCAAATACCGTAAGAAGCACGACAGGGTTGCGCAATACCGCTAAGAGTTCTTGCTTGAGCAGTTGAGTAAAGCTCATCGTTTTACTCCTTGTTGTGCTGATGCTTCTGGCTGTGTTGACGGCGTTGTTTTTGCAGATATAGCTGCTTTTGTAGATGGATCTGCTTGTGCAGTTAGAGTTGATTGCGCCAAGTGTTTCTTAATTAGCAACATTACCACGAAAGCAGGAACTGCATACCACAACATAGAAGAGAGGCTGATCAAAGACTGTGCTGCGCTCACACCATAACTAGACTGCGCCGTTTGTACTTCGATGTAATGACTCACGGGCAATAAGCTTCTCCAAATTTGAGCAGCTGTATTCATGTCTGTTACTGGAAAGGTAATACCCATGAACGCAAAGCTTGGTGCCGTAAATGCGCCAGCGAAACTCATCGCCCTTGCTGGATCAAGTGTTAAGAAGAAAAACAAACAACCCATAATGATACAACTGATCACGGTTAGCAGTTGGGCAATAGTCAATGCCACAAAGCTGCCGTTAAATGGCCAGTCTAAGAGCACATAGAACCAAAAACTAAACGCGATACCAAACATCAAAAACAAGACAAGGTAGGGCGTTAATGTTGATGCGAGTGACTTCATAGGGGCGTTGGATAACCAAGCGTGAAGCCCACGAGCTCTAACGTTCGCCGTCAAAACCAATATCGTGCCCACCACAATCATGATCTGCCACAGTGCAGGAATAACCGCAGACACCAAGAACTGTGCATAACTGGTGTTCTTGTTGAACAGCGGCGTGATCTGGCTTTGTACCGTTACTGCTTGGCCTAATGCGGATTGCACCGTGGTATCACCGTGTGACAGCTGTTTCACGACTTCAAGTTGCGCGTTAAAAGTCCCTTGAGCCTGCAGCAAGGCAGAGTTCACCAGCTTACCGATTAAGATAAATTGGCTGTTATAGAATACAGACACTTGCGGATTCAAGCCGAGCAGAAGGTCTCGGTCGAAGTGCCTTGGTATCACAACATAACCATAGATATCACGTTCGATCATCGCTTTCGCCGCATCACTCGCAGAGCTGTATTTCTGAGTGACTTGCAGCGTTGGTGACGCATCAACAAGGCGTGTGAACTGTTGCGAGATTTGACTGTGCTCAAGGTCGACAACTGCGACCGGTAAGTCACGAGCGATCCCTTGTGAAAAAATCAGCCAGATACTGGCAGCAAGCAGCAAAGGAATCCAAGTTAGGCAAGACAACAACCATTTGTCTTTGCGGACAATCGCCCACTGCCGAAGCAAGGTATTCTTCGCTCTATGATGCTCAGTTGATTGCGAGCCTCTAGATTGCGATCCAGTATATTGAGAGTTAGCAGACATAAGTCACCTAAAGCTCAACCACTAGGCTCATGCCCATACGCAGTGTTTCGCTCGTATCGACAGGGTGTGCTTCTACTTCAAAAGTACGTAAATCGAAGCCTTGTGCTGCGTCTGTTGAGCGCCAAGTTGCGAAATCACCCATTACGGCGATGTGAGTTACTTGGAAAGTTAATGATTTATCCAGAGCCGGTAGGTACGCCTCAAACTGGCTGCCTTTCTCGAAATGCTTAAGCATGTCTTCACGAACATTGAGCACAGCCCAAGCATCCTTGGTGTCGATAACAGTCACAACAGGGAAGCCTTGTGGTGCAAGTTCTCCACTGCTCAATAGAACCTGAGAGACTTCGCCATTAAACCAGCTGTGGATCTGTGTGTCTTTTGCGTAAGCTTCAACTTCCGCTACCGCACCCGCTGCCATTAACGCTTTTTGAGCGGCGGCCACTTTGGTTTCGTCACGCGCACCTTCTTGCGCTAATTGATACATTTGGAATGCAGCGCTTTCGGTGTACTTCGCCGCTTGCCACTGTGTTTTGGCTTCATCACGCTTCTGCTCGGCAACCACACCATCGTTGTAAAGGTTGTTTACACGTTGGTAGGTTTTGTCCATCAGATCGGCAGCTGCTTTGGCTTTCAACCATTGGTCTTTAGCCGCTTGGATCTGTTGAGTACGCGCGCCATTCTCTGCTTCTTGTGCTAATGCACCAGCGGCTTTCTGACCAGCTTTTGCTTGCTCTAGCTTCGCATCAATCTCAGGGCTTAGTAGAGAGAAGATCAATTCGCCTTTTTCAACCGAATCGCCTTTGCGCACGAATATTTCATCAATTCTGCCAGGTACTTTCGATGAGATGCTGTATTGCTGCACATCGATTTGACCTTGAAGCTTAACCGGCTGAGGTTGATAAGCTTGATAGAAACTGTATCCGACCCAGCCAATAACGCCGATACCAACTAAAGATAGAAGAAGGGGCTTAATAGGTTTCATGAATTATCCTTTTGACTGGCTAACGGTGTCTGTTTTTGAGTCGAAATCAGACGGAACAGAGGAGGTTAAGTAACTGGAGTAAGCATTCATTTCGCTGGTTAGCGCTAACAGCTTGTTGAGAGAGATTAGGTATTTGAAGCGAGCAGCAGATTGCTGGGTTTTAATGCTCGCAAGATAAAGCTCGGCATCAACCACTTCTAATGAGTTAGATAACCCTTGTGTGAAGGCTTTTTTACGAAGTAATAGGTTTTCCTGAGCTAAAGACAAGCTCGAGTTTAGGCCTTGAACCTCTTCAATGGCTTGGTTTGCTTCAAGGTAAGTCTTTTGTACCAACACGGTTAAGTCTTGCTTAGCTTGTGACTTAAGGAATTGAACCTGTGATACGGCACTGTGAGCCGCAGCGACTTTGTCGGAACGGCCAGAGGTATCAAGCAGTGGCACATTCACACCAATGCCAACCAACCAATCGGGTTTCATTTCACTGGCTAGAGAGTCATCTTCATACAGGCTGTAATCACCATAAAGGTAAACCTCTGGGTAGTATTTACCTTTCTCGGCTTTAATTAAGCTGCTTGCTTGTTTCTCTTTTGCATCAAGAATCTTAAGGCCGGGGTAGGTCATGAGTGTCTGGTCAATGAACACGTCCATATGAGGCAGGTTCTTATTGATAAACAGTTGTTCAGAGGGTTCTACACTTTCATTTTGACCAAGGATTTGGGTCAACGCCAATTGCGCAATTTTAAGATCGTTCTGAGCTTTCGTGCGCTCTACAATCGCTTTATCTAAAGAAGCATCGGCTTGTAGGCGTTCTACTCGGGCGATTTGTCCTTGCTGTTCAAGCTTGATGGCGAAATCACGATGCTGAGTTAAGCCTGCTTCAACGGCTTGACGCGTTCTCACCACGTCTTCCGCTAAGATCACCGAGAAGTAATACTTACTTAAGTCTTCGTAGCGAGCTTGTTTCTCCATCAACAGTTGGCTTTGCGCTTCTTCGCTTTTACCTTCAGCCGCATTTTGCGCAGCGGTTATTCGACCACCAGTGAAGATAGGCCACACAGCACGAATGGAAGAGCTAAAGATGTCTTGTTCGGTAATCGTTGAGGTAACGCCACCAACTAGAGGGCGCAAAATCGCGGATATAGCAGGGTTTACTCCACTCAAGCTATCTGAAAACTGTTCACCATTAATCGTCACATCACTATCAAGGTGCGTGTAGTTAGCCCCTAAGGTAATAGAAGGAAGATTGAGGCTACTTGTTGAGTTCTGAAGGTGTTGATAACGTTCAACGTTGGCTTGTTGAGCCGCAAGAGAGTTGTTGTTCTCTTGGAGAATTTGCCACGCTTCAGAAAAAGTGAGCGGAGCTGCATAGCCTGGCGAAGCCATAGTGCCGAGAAGCATACTGGCGATCGCAAGGTATCGGAATTTTGGTTTGGTCATCTGCATTAAATACCAATTAGAGTATTAACTCTAATGTTAACAGGGCGATAGTCATTTGTCTTGAATAGATTGTCTCATATGAATAGAAATTCTCATAACTCGTTAATCAAGTGTAAATAAGATTGAGTGACGTGAATATCAAAGATAAATGAAACTTAAAAAGCACGCATAAGCATGCTCTTTAAGTTCAGTATAGAAGTGTTTTTACAAAATGAAGTGGCTTATTTAAAGCTAGGACAATGGTGATCGGCGCGCCATACCAATTGTCTTGAACCTTGCATTGTTTGTAATAAATCTCTACCTGACATTTGCGGGAATGCTAACAATACCTTGAGATCGAGAGGGGAGGTGCCATCTTTCTCATAGGCTCTTACGTGAGTAAAAGTCGATTGTAAGTGTTTGAACAGCATAGTCTTAGTAAGACAAATTCCAAAGTTATCGCGTTTCATTGCCTTGTTTCCTTTTCAACAATGTTTATACGTTATGTTTGTTATCCTGTTTCTATTGGACGTTGCCACTGACTGATCGATACTTCCTGCTCATCAATGTTTTATTATTGGGTGATGCTTTTATCAGTCACCTCTTCGTTGTCTGGCTAGCCGAGTTTGAAATAGCGATGGATGAATAGGGGAGAATACTTAATCCGTTTGTTCATCATTCGTAACGGCGAGCGTGCAACTTTTAGTTATAGATACGTCCAGCGAGCGAAGGGTTGTTGCTATTTTGTTAATCGAAGTTTCGATTCAAAGCGCGGTCTGAAAATCATGACCTATGGCTTAGCAACAATAAACTTCTTCATATGCAACCATTATAATTGTATTTATTTTAAACAACCTAAAAAACACCTAAAAGCTTAGTGATCTAGCTCAATATTTATTCGTTTATTTTGGTTTTTAAGCTAATCAGTCCTAAAAATGAACGATTAATCGAGATGAACAACGTAAAGGATTATCAATTAACAATCTGCTCAATTATTTAGTTGAGTAGCAGTCACAAATTCACGCCCCTAGAAAGGTCATGCGATTAACTTGGTGTTAACATTGATCGTCTAACACTAGGGACGGTGGAATATGAAATGGAGCAGTATCAGTTTCCGTAAAAGGTTACTGATTATCATGACGGTCACTGGCCTCGTTGAACTTTTGATTCTTGCAGCGGCTGGTTTTTACTACATCAAACAATCTCAAGAACAAGAGATGGGTTTGAAAGCGTTAGGTGTTGCTGAATTTCTATCTGAATCGCCACTTGTCACCAGCATTATTCAAGAAAATGGAACGTTGGACCCTGATGGCGTTCCCTACGTTTTGTCTGAAAAAACCCAAGTTAAATTTCGTAACCTTACTCAGCTCATTGGCGCGGCGTTTATCGTTGTTGGAGATGATAAAGGTATCCGCCTGATTCACCCTTATGATGACAGGCTCGGTAAACCCATGCGTGGTGGCGATAACCAAAAAGCATTGGTATTGGGCGAGTCTTATGTGTCGACAGCCAAAGGATCGCTGGGTTTTTCAGTTCGTGGTAAATCCGCGGTAAAAGACACCCAAGGTACCGTTATTGGTGTGGTGTCAGTTGGTTACTTATTGGATTCGTTGCAAGATCGAATCGAACCTTACTTAGCCTTTTTGATTGTGATGGCGTTGCTGGTGGTTGCGGTCAACGCTTTGATTTCGAGTTATGTATCTCGCCGTTTTCAACGCGCTATTTTGGGCTTTGAGCCTGAAGAGATAGGCCGGTTGTATGTTGAGCTAGATGTAACCATGAGTACCGTGAAAGAGGGCATTCTGAGCATCGATAAGCACGGCATTTTACGTTCAATTAATAAGAGTGCCTGCGATATTTTATCGATAGACAGGGATAAAGCACTCAATCAACAGCGCCTTTCTGATGTATTGCCAGGCAGTGATTTAGAACAACTGCTATCAACCGGCGACACCGACCACGATGTTGAGTTGTATTTAAACAATAAGCGAATCATTGCTAACCGAAGCCCGATTATAGTGGCAGGTGAGGTGGTCGGGGCGGTATCGAGTTTCCGATTACGAGATGAAATCAACGATTTAACAGACCAGCTCTCACAAACCAAAGAGTATGCTGATCTATTGCGTTCACAAACCCACGAGCATCAAAACAAGCTTAACACTATTAGTGGCTTGATTCAGATGGGCGAGTTGGATTCAGTCCAGCAACTGATTGGCCAAGAAACCGCGCACTATCAAAGCTTGATCGAGTTCTTGCGTGAAACCGTTAAAGACCCGCTTATCGCAGGTATGCTCCTTGGGAAAACGGAGCGCGCGAGAGAAATTGGTTTAGAGCTTAAAGTGGAAGAAGGCTCAAGGCTTGAAGCTCTGCCTAGTTGGTTGAACGCGGATGACGTTGTCACAATTCTTGGCAACCTGATTGATAACGCCTTTGATGCCACCATGACGGCGATTAAGCAAGAGGGTCAAATTTCACCAGCGCGTCGGGTTATTGAAGTTTCAATCAGTGATTTTGGTAATGAAATTATCGTAGAAGTAGAAGACAAAGGGTGTGGTTTGCCGAAAGAGTTGGCAACCAAAGCACTTACCGAAAAAGGCGTATCGAGCAAAGCGAAGCAAAATCGTGGTGTGGGTTTGTATCTGATAAAGCAGTTGGCAGACCGATATCAAGGGCAGCTTGAAATGGTCGACAACCACGATTTTGGCACGCGAATGACGGTTTATCTGCCAAAAGAAGAACAATAATAATTAAGCACGACGCGATCTTGCGAAGATCATCGTGACGGAAAAAGCATGGTTAAAGGAAGAACATAAATGAACGCAATCACGAGAGTCATGGTCATTGAAGATGATATTGCGATTGCAGAGCTACACCATCGTTATTTAGAACAGATGGGTGGCTTTGACGTGGTCGGCATTGCCACAACACAGTCTGAAGCGCTCATGCAACTGGACATCTTAAAACCGGATTTGGTGTTATTGGACGTGTACCTGCCGGACGGGTGTGGGCTCGATATTCTTAATCACGTAAGAGGGAGCAATCAAGGCTGCGACGTTATCTTGATTACCGCTGCTCGAGATGTGGATACGCTGCAGCAAGCAATGCGTGGTGGGGTAGTCGATTATCTATTGAAACCAGTGATGTTCCCTCGCTTGGAAGCGGCACTGAAAAAGTATCAGTCTCAACAGCAAGAGTTTGAAAGTGTGTCGGATTTGAATCAAGGTTTGGTTGATAAGATGCTGCAAGCCAATGCCAAAGCGGACTCTGGAAAAGTATCCACCTTACCCAAAGGCATTGATGGCGTAACGTTGGACAAAATCAGAGCCATTTTTCAGCAAGCTGATGCCGTTAATATTACCGCCGATGAAGCCGGAGAACGAATTGGTGCTAGCCGAACCACCGCCAGACGCTATTTAGAATTTTTGATTACCACTGGTGAGTTAATCGCAGACTTAAATTACGGTACGGTAGGTCGCCCGGAGCGCTGCTACAACAAAGCGCAAAGATAAACACGACACCATCAAAATAAATATAAATCCAGTTGAATAAGCTGGTTTTACCTTTTTCTCTCTTTCCTATTGCTCACTCCACCGACCAGATACCGTTCTTTCTTGACTACACTGTTTGAGAATGCCGATTTGCTTCTCCCTCGGGTCAAATGAACGGAGCTATCGATTAGAATTTGTTCGAAATGAGTCAATATTTAATCGATTGCTTTCACAGTGGTTGATGTAAATCAAATAGTCATAGACAATACTGTCCCGAATAGAGGTGATAGCTTTCACCCTCGTTTACCAAACGCATTCTCAAATTTAATAGGTGCTTACTATTGATGTAATAGTTAAGACCTATTATCTATTTTCGTATGTCGCTGATACCTTTGGCGAATACTAAAAACCTTGTTTTTATAGGAAAGATGATGGTAATACCTGAAAACAGCAGCATCGTTATTTTTGGTGCGTCGGGAGATCTAACTTACCGCAAGTTAATTCCTGCTCTATACCACCTGTATGCTAGCAATCAACTACCAGAATCCTTTGCGATTCTTGGAGTGAGCCGTACTGAGTACAGCGATGAGTCTTACCGTGAGAAGCTGAAGAAGTCTCTTCAGGAAATGGAAAAAACTGAACCTGAGACGCTGAATGCATTCATTGAACATCTGCATTACCAAGCGATCAACACTTCAGATGTAGACGACTACGCTCGTTTAGCACAACGTCTAGACAAGCTTGAGCAAGACTACCAATTCGAAAACCATAACACACTGTTCTACTTGGCAACCCCGCCAAGCCTATACGGTGTGATTCCAGCAAACCTTGCTGCGCATGGCCTTAACGATGAATCGAACGGCTGGCGTCGTCTGATCATCGAAAAACCATTTGGTTACGACTTAGCATCAGCTCAAGCGTTGGATGAAGAGATCCATCATCACTTCCAAGAACACCAGATCTACCGTATCGACCATTACCTTGGTAAAGAGACGGTTCAAAACCTTCTAGTGCTTCGTTTCTCAAATGCGATGTTTGAACCACTGTGGAACCGTAACTTCATTGAATACGTTGAAATCACAGGTGCTGAGTTCCTTGGCGTTGAAGAGCGTGGCGGATACTACGACGGTTCTGGCGCAGTTCGCGACATGTTCCAAAACCACCTGCTACAAGTGCTAGCAATGGTAGGTATGGAGCCGCCTGCACAAATTAACGCGGATTCTATTCGTGATGAAGTAGTTAAAGTGCTTCAGTGTCTGAAACCATTAGAAGAAGATGATCTGCGTAAAGACTTAGTATTAGGTCAGTACACAGCATCAGATGTTCGTGGTCAGCACCTACTAGGTTACCGTGAAGAGCATGGTGTAGCGGATGATTCTCGTACCGAGACTTACATCGGCTTGAAAGCTCACATCAATAACTGGCGTTGGAATGGTGTTCCTTTCTACGTACGTACAGGTAAACGCTTACCAACACGTGTGACTGAAATCGTGATTCACTTTAAGAACACGCCACACCCAGTATTTGGTCAAGATGCACCAGAGAACAAGCTGATTATCCGTATCCAACCGGACGAAGGTATTCAGATGAGCTTTGGTTTGAAAGAGCCAGGCGCAGGCTTCAAAGCAAAAGAAGTGAAAATGAACTTCTCTTACTCTGACTTGCCTGAAACTCAGATGCTGACGGCTTATGAGCGTCTTCTTCTTGATGCACTGAACGGTGATGCGACTCTGTTTGCACGTACCGATGCGGTAGAAGCATGTTGGAAGTACGTTCAACCAATCTTAGACTTCAAGCAAGATCCTCAAGCACTGTTTGGCTATGCTTGTGGTACTTGGGGCCCACAGGAAGCAGATGAACTTCTGCAACGTGATGGCCGCGCATGGCGTTTCCCATGCAAAAACTTAACAGACACGGATTACTGCGAACTATGATCAATCACAAGATCTTTGCAACGCCTGAACTGGTTGTTGAAAACCTAGCAAATGAAATGAAAGCATACAGCGAGCAGGGCAAACCTGTTCACATTTCACTGTCTGGTGGCAGCACGCCAAAAATGCTTTTCAAACTTTTAGCACAGGCGCCATACGCGGAAGGTATTCAATGGAATAACCTTCACTTCTGGTGGGGCGACGAACGTTGCGTTGTACCAGACGACGCTGAAAGCAATTTCGGTGAAGCAAACGCGCTCTTATTTTCAAAACTAAAAGAGTTTACTCAAGTAAACCTTCCTGCTGAAAACATCCACCGCATCCGTGGTGAAGATGAACCAAAAGCAGAAGCAGAGCGTTTCGCAAAAGAGATGGCAGACGTAATCCCAACAGAAAACGGCACGCCTGTATTCGATTGGATTCTGCTTGGTGTTGGCGCAGACGGCCACACAGCTTCACTATTCCCAGGTGCAACCAACTACCAAGATGAGAACCTATCTGTATTAGCTTCTCACCCTGAGTCTGGTCAAATCCGTGTTTCTAAAACAGCGAAAGTTTTAGAAGCAGCAAAACGAATCAGCTACCTAGTACTGGGTGCAGGTAAAGTTGAGATCGTTAAAGAAATTCATACAACTCCTGCTTCAGAACTGCCTTACCCGGCAGCGAAAATCCAGTCTAAAACTGGCGAAACAGAGTGGTTCTTAGATTCAAATGCAGCAAGTGCTATCGCATAAGTGCGAATAGCCGCAAGGAGATAAAATAATGAAAGGTGATATCGGTGTAATTGGCCTAGCAGTAATGGGTCAGAACCTTATCCTAAACATGAACGACCACGGCTTCAAAGTTGTGGCTCATAACCGTACTGCTGCTAAAGTAGACGAATTCCTAGAAGGCCCAGCTAAAGGTACTAACATTGTTGGTGCTTACTCTCTAGAAGAGCTAGTTGAAAAGCTAGAAGCGCCACGTAAAGTGATGCTTATGGTTCGTGCTGGTGACGTTGTAGACACGTTCATCGAAAACCTAATCCCACTTCTAGACGAAGGCGACATCATCATTGATGGTGGTAACACTAACTACCCAGACACTAACCGTCGTGTAGTGCATTGTCGTGAGAAAGGCATCCACTTCATCGGTACTGGTGTATCTGGTGGTGAAGAAGGTGCTCGTTTCGGTCCCTCAATCATGCCAGGCGGCGCGGCTGAAGCTTGGGAAGCGGTTAAGCCAATCTTCCAAGGTATCTCTGCAAAAACTGACGCTGGTGAGCCTTGTTGTGACTGGGTTGGTAACGACGGCGCTGGTCACTTCGTTAAGATGGTACACAACGGCATCGAATACGGTGACATGCAGCTTATCACTGAAGCATACCAGTTCATGAAAGATGGCCTAGGTATGTCTGCTGACGAGATGCAAGCAGTATTCGCTGACTGGAACAAGACTGAGCTAGACAGCTACCTAGTTGAAATCACTGCTGACATCCTTGGCTACAAAGATGAAGACGGTGAAGCGCTAGTTGAGAAGATCCTAGACACTGCAGGCCAAAAAGGTACGGGTAAGTGGACGGGTATCAACGCACTAGACCTAGGTATCCCACTGACTCTAATCTCTGAGTCTGTATTCTCTCGTTGCCTGTCTGCTCTTAAAGACCAACGTGTTGAAGCTGAAGCTTTGTTTGAGAAGACAATCACTCCAGTTGAAGGCGACAAGCAAGAGTGGGTTGATGCACTACGTCAAGCTCTACTGGCTTCTAAGATCATCTCTTACGCTCAAGGTTTCATGCTAATGCGTGAAGCGTCGAACGAAAACGGCTGGGACCTAAACTACGGTAACGTAGCGCTAATGTGGCGTGGTGGTTGTATCATCCGTTCTGCATTCCTAGGCAACATACGTGATGCGTACGAAGCAAACCCAGACATCGCGTTCCTAGGTTCTGACGAGTACTTCAAAAACATCCTACAAGGCAGCCTAGTGGCATGGCGTAAAGTAGCAGCGAAATCTCTAGAGTCTGGTATCCCAATGCCATGTACGATTTCTGCGCTATCTTTCCTAGACGGTTACACAACTGCACGTCTACCAGCGAACCTGCTTCAAGCTCAACGTGACTACTTCGGTGCTCACACTTACGAGCGTACTGACCGTCCACGTGGTGAATTCTTCCACACAAACTGGACTGGTACAGGCGGCGATACTGCTTCTACAACTTACGACGTATAATCGTTAGTTAGAATCAGTTAAGAACCTTGTTGTTCTTATTAGCTGTAAACTAGAAAACAAAAGGATGCCAACTGGCATCCTTTTTTGTTGGTTCTGCAAGAGAGTCACAGACAGCAAATTTAATACAACCCGTTAAGCGAGTGCAGCTTGTGGACTTTGCATATCACTGTATTGCTCTCGTATCGACATGAAGTAATCAAGGTTTTGCTTCAGCGCAGAGACGCACTCTGGATCAAACATCAACCCTGTATGCGCTTCAATGTAGTCCATTACTTTAGATGCTGACCATGCGTGTTTGTAAGCTCGTTTACTCAGTAAAGCATCGAACACATCCGCTAGCGTTACAATTCTTGCCTCCAGTGGAATCGCTTCTCCAACGAGCGCATCTGGCAACCCTGAGCCATCAAACCGTTCATGATGGTGACGTACAATATTCTTGATGAACTGAACTTCTTCGCTACACATTGAGCTGTGGTGGGAAAGGGCAACCACGTCATCAATCATCTCTTCGCCATATATCGTGTGATTGTTCATGATGTTTCTTTCTTCTTCCGAAAAACGCTCAGTACTGAAGAGCACTTTGTCTGGGATTCGGTACTTCCCTATGTCGTGAAACGGGGCATACAAGCGAATGCGGTGAACGAATTGGTGGGTAATCTCATTGTTACTGTGCGAAAGCGTACGTGCGAGCTGTTCGCTGTATTTTCCCATGCGAATCAGATGCTCTTTGGTTTCAGGATCGCGTGCGTGCCCCATGTTTAGGGCGATGGCTAATGAGGACTGAAAATGTCTCTGGCGTTCGAAGAGTTGCACAAACAGGTTCGAAATCGCTTGGGTGAGGTAGGCGATGTCGCTTTGTATTGTCTGCTTAGCAAAAAAGTCAGTGCATGAGGCGTTGATGAAAACGAACCCAAGGTTACTCTCTTGGTAGTGGATTGGAGTGGTGTAGCTACTTTGGTGACCAAGCTCGAGTAGATGAGAGATTTGTTTAGTCGGATTCATCAAAGAGAGGTCATCAACAATTCTTGTTTCCAATGATTCAGCCAGACGACTCAACGCAGAGTTGGGTTTGATCTCCTGTTCGATGTAATGATGCTTGGCGTTTTGGCACAGTGAATCCGATACAAAATAATTCGATGCTTTATTTTCACTGCACAGCACCACGGATAGCCGAGATAATATGGGGTAGTGTTCACGAGCTAGCTGGAAGAGATCATCGACTATGGCGACGATGTCTTTGTCTTGGGCCGCTGCTCTAATGAAATGGGAGTAGTCAAACATGTGGCAAGCCAACCTTTAATTATAATTATGCCACTGTTTAATCGGGTTTTTTACCGTTTCGATATTCAATAAAACCATAGCACTGTGTTATTAAAATGTAATACTGCGTACTGAAAAACTTTAATGTCATCACTAAATATATGGCTTTTGCATACGGTTACCGTAGGTTTTGTTAAGTTAAACCAGTCTCATAATCTTTAAGGGGAAATTTTGTTCACAGAATGTCTTAGTCTGTATAGCGAGCTAAGGTAGGGTGTTAAGTGACCAATTCGAAATTAATTTCAAAGATAAATAGGATAACGAGTATGCTTTATGCCATCATAAAGGCATAAATAAGGGCAATGGATGTAATGCCCAAGTGATTGAGCTAGAAATGGTCAGTGATGACGGTGTTCTAGAGTAAATTCAAGGCCTTTAGTTGCCTTGAAAAAGGTAATGTTATGACTGAAGAAGAAAGAATCGAACTGCAACAAAATAACCCGCTACACGGCTTAAAGCTTGAAACCATGATCACTGAATTAGTGGATCATTATGGTTGGGAAATTTTAGATGCGGCAATGCGTATGAACTGCTTTAACACTAAGCCTACAGTGGCAAGCGCAGTTAAATACCTGAAGAAAACCGAATGGGCTCGTGAGAAGGTTGAAAACTTCTACCTTTACCGTTTCAAGCGCATGCCTAAAGCATCGGACATCGAATACCAGATGCCTCCGCGTTCACGTACATTCCGCCATGGGCTAGAGCCTCGTGAGCCGATGGAACTAACGGTTGAGTCTATCCATGCCTCTCAAGCTAAAGCTGCGTCTGCATTTAAAGAGCGCCGTGGCGGTAACGGTCGTAACTTCCGTCGTTAACAAGAAGACGTCGCTAGAAAGAACCGTCGCTAAATAAGGCGTCGGCGATTAGCACGGCTAATTAGATAAGCGAAAAACACAAAAGGAGCCTATGAGCTCCTTTTTTAATTCGTTCGATTTAAACCGTAAATGGCTAAGCTTCGCGGTTCTTTCTTTGATTCTTCCAAAGATCGGTGACATAAACGATTGCACTGATAACTAAGAATAGCGCTGACACAGAAAACAGAGCGGGCATTTTTAGGATCCACGCGAATGTGGCAGCAAGAAAAGCGACAAAGCAAATGAGTCGACTTGATGACATGACATGACCGAGTTTAATGTTCATAACGCCTCCTAATGAAGTCTCACTTTCGACAGGAGAAGTATCCCACCCTTGGAAAAATAAAGGCTAAAAAACAGTCTAAATTGTTATCAAATTTACTAATTAAAGGACTCGTCTCACACATTTTGGCTTGGCTATTTTATAAGTAATAAAATAGCCAAATCGGTATGAGCAGAGTGGAGTCTTTTGGCTTTATCTTTTCAGTTGCAAGTCTTATTAAACCGAACGTCTAATTAGCATAGAAAAAGTAAGCGGTGATCAAAAAGCTCGCGATGATCACTGTGGTTCGAACATAGTGTTGAGGGATGCGGCGAGAGATTTTTGCTGAATAATAACCACCAACCAATGTACCCAATAATACAGCCATGCCAGACGGCCAATCAATCGAACCATTGACGATAAAAAATACGATCGCTGCGAGGGAAGCACACGCGGACACGAGCAGTTTGATGCCATTCATCACGTTGATGTTGGTGTAACCAGCCAGCGCCAAGTAGCTCAATGTCACAATGCCTAAGCCTGCATTAAAATAACCACCATAAACACACACGATCAAAAGCAATACAGCGGAAAAGAACGCCCCTGCGCTGGTGGCGTGCTTATGTTTAGCGGTTACTTTCTTTAGCCATTTGTTGAGAGTGCCACCAAAGGTAAAAAGCAGAGCGGCGAACAGTAATAACCAAGGTACGGATTGGGTAAATAGCGCTTCTGGCGTGTGTAGTAGTAAAAATGCACCAATGCCGCCGCCAATTACGCATAGCCCAACAACGAGCTTGAGTTGTTTGGTACCAGATTGAATTTCGTGGCGCAGTGCGTAAGCACCACTGATGTAACCAGCGCATGAAGCAAAGGTGTTGGTCGCGTTGGCTGCTATTGGTGGAACGCCAGCAAATAACAAAGCAGGGAAAGTGATGAAGCTGCCGCCACCCGCAATGGAGTTAAGCACACCGCCAACCACCCCTGATAAGAATAGAATCAACCAATCCATAGTTTTAGAATCCAATACGTTAACTAACTGGTTACCTTACTTGAATTTGTTATGAATATCAGCGCCATGTGTGTTGTAAAGATAGGTTTGTGAGTTTGCTACCATCTTTAACCGCTGGTTTTAATTGAGGCTTTAAATGAAAAAAGGAGCCAATGGCTCCTTTCGTTGAGGTTTAGTTGATTCGATAAAGCTTTACACTTCTACTGGCTTCGCTCTAAAACTCTTAAATAGTTTCACTAGAATCGGGCTAGACAGCACCAATACCGCCAGAATAGTGAAGGTCATCGTAATAGGGCGTTCCCATAAGAAGTTCAACTCACCATCGCTGATCATCAATGCTCGTCTTAAGTTCTCTTCCATCAAGCCGCCCAATATGAAGCCTAACAGTAATGGTGCCAATGGGAAGTTGGCTAGCCTTAATGCTATCGCAGCCATCGCTACCAGTAGCATCACAAATACGTCCATCGTGTTGAATGACACCAAGTACACGCCAGTGATTGAGAAGAAGATAATCATTGGCAGTAGAACCGTTCTAGGTACCGCTAGCAGTTTAGAGATATATGGGATCAACGGTAGGTTTAAGATAACCAGCACGATGTTGCCAAAGTACATCGAGATAATCACCGACCAAAATACGTCTGGGTGTTCAACGAACAAGCGAGGACCAGGCTGAATACCGTAGGCAATCAATGCACCAAGCATAATCGCAGTTGTACCAGAGCCCGGAATACCCAGCGTTAGTAGCGGAACGAATGAACCACTTGAAGCGGCGTTGTTTGCTGATTCAGGAGCAACAAGACCACGGATACTGCCTTTACCGAACTCTTTCTGCTTGTCTTTTGGCGCGAGGCTACGCTCCATACCGTAGCTTAGGAATGCCGCAATAGTGGCACCTGCGCCCGGTAGAACACCGGTAAAGAAACCGAGAATAGAAGATCGAATTGAAACTGGTGCCACTTCTTTGAACTCTTCTTTGGTGACCTTCATGCTACCAATATCCGACATCTTTTGGCTTTCTTCCGCGCTGGTGTCTTGCTCTGGTTTTAGAATACCCATCAAGGTTTCACCCAGTGCGAATGTTGCCATCGCTAATAATAGGAAGCTAAAGCCATCCATCAGATCCGTAAGGCCAAAAGTGAACCGTTCAACGCCAACACCTTTGTCGATACCTACAGTTGATAGCATCAAACCAAGAATAGTCATCATCCATGCCTTGATTACCTGACCTGGGCCCGCAAACGCCGCTACTGCCGATAAACCTAATAGCATCAACGCAAAGTAGTCTGAAGACTGGAAGCTCAATGACACGCTGGCTAAAGCCGGAGCCGCAATCAAAAGCATGATTGCCGAAAGTGTGCCACCAGTGAAAGAAGAGTAAGCCGCGAGTGCAAGTGCTTTACCCGCTTGGCCTTTTTGTGCCATCGGGTAGCCATCGAATGCGGTTACTACCGTTGAAGAACAACCTGGAGCGTTGATTAAGATGGATGACGTCGAGCCACCAAATACAGCGCCATAGTACACACCAGCCATCAAGATTAGGCCAGAAGAAGGGTCTAGGCCGTATGTAATCGGGATCATCAACGCGATTGCTGAAATTGGACCGAGTCCCGGTAGCATCCCAATAAAGGTACCAACAAAACAGCCAACAATTACCATCATGATGTTCATTGGCATCACGGCGGTCGAAAGTCCTTGTAAAATTCCGTCTAACATAATGTTATCCCTACCAAAGAGTGAAGATTAAACCCGGCTCTAGGTAGATATCTAAGCCTTGAGTTAATAAAAGAAAGAACGCGATAACGAAAGGAAACGACGCGCCAAATAAGACAGCTTTGCGGCGCTCACCCAGTAAGTAAAAGCCTGCAAGTAAGAAGAAGCTGGTTGCTAAAACAAAGCCAAGATAAGTCAGCCCAACACCGTACAGAGCCATTAACACCAAGAAGCCAATCAGCAGTTTCCAGTTCAGCGGCGTAGTGTCGCATGTAACTTTTTTATCCGGCTGTCCGGTTATAAGCAGGATCAACGAAAGGCCAATGCCGATAAACGTTAGCAGGATAGGTAAGGTTCTTGCTGTGAAGGGTTCGTACTCGTCACCGGGGAACAAAGGAATCAGCGTGGTTTGGTAGCCATAGCATAAACATGCAAGCATAAAGAGCATGGCTCCGATGCGATCCTTCGAAAGCAAAGATTCCTTACTCAGAAATTTGGTTGGTAAGTCCGACATATCCAACTCCATTTGGGGTGGTATAAAAAGTAAAAAAGCCGTACATGAGCGAGTCAATGAAATGTCTGGGATCACTAACCAAAGGTAAGCGAATTACGGTACTGGTTTATCAGCCACTTGCGTTTACAACGAATCGGCAAGCGTTAGTAATACGTCTACGAATAAACAAAGGAGTTTGAAGTTAACTCATGCACGGCGAAACAAGGAAAGAGTAAGAGGGCACATAGGCCCTCTATGGTTGTTGGTTATTTCAAGAAACCAAGCTCTCGCATTAGGTCGCCCATCTGTTTTTCTTGATCTTCTAGGAAGGCGTAAAAATCTTTGTCAGCTTTGTAGTTGTCGATCCAACCGTTACGGTCACGAACCACTTGCCACTCATCGGTTTTGTACATTTTGCCAAGCGCTACATTCCACTCGTCGATCTTCGCTTGGCTTGTGTTTGGAGCCGCGAAGAAGCCACGCCAGTTCGCAAATACAGTTTCATTGCCGTACTCAGTTAGTGTTGGGATATCTGGTGCCGCTTCAAGACGTTTTGGTGCCGTTACTGCCAGTACTTTTACTTGTCCAGATTTAGACATCTCTAGTACTTCACCAAGGCCCGTTGAAAGCAGCTGTGTTTCGCCAGAAAGCAGTGCCGCCATCGCTTTACCGCCAGCATCGTAGGCAATGTAACGTACTTTCTTCGCATCAAAACCTTCGCCTTTGAACGCTGCCGCTACTACAAGGTGGTCCATGCTGCCACGAGCTGAACCGCCAGCAATCTTCACTTTACGTGGGTTGGTTTCGAACTCTTTAACGACGTCTTCCCAAGTGTCGTACTTAGAATCCGCAGGAGCGACGATTGCGCCGTAATCGGCAATGGTTGCTGCTACCGGAGTTAGGTCACGGAAAGATTGAGGGAAGATACCTGTTAGTGAACGAACAACGATAGGCGTTGAGTTCACCATTAGCGTGTCTTCTTGGCGTTGTGCTGTTTCGATTAGGTGAGCAATCGCTTTACCGCCACCGCCACCAGACAGGTTTTGGAAAGAGACATTTTCTACGATGTCTGATTTCACCAATACATCACCCGTACCACGAGCTGTCATATCCCAACCACCACCAGCGCCGCCAGGGATTAGGAAGTGGATTTTTTCTACGTCAGCAGCAAAAGTGTTGAAAGAAAAGGTTGCTGCGATGATAGAAGCCGCAAGAGTAGGTTTCAGTGCCTTGAACATGGTTCACGTTCCTTATGTAGGGGATCTCTTCAATGGAGAGAAACTTATGTTTTATTTCCAGCTACTAAACAGATGAGTAGGATATTGCTTAGCAGATGAAGCCAAAGTTAACGGTGTGTTAATGAAATGTCTGTAATGCGGCGATATTGAGAATAAAGAACATTGGGTTAATATTGTTCATAAAGTTCACGGTAACGTGTTTTTGTCCATTTACTGTTGAATGATATCTGGATTCTAAAATCGTAGTTATTGTCTCAGAATGATTGAATTCATTGACAAAGGTTGGATTTAACTAGCGTTTTCTACTCGAGTGCATTGGTTGTTGGTCTATATTGTTAGATGTGACTACGATAACTATTTCTGCAAAAGAGTCAGGTGTATAGAGGTGTTAGATTTTAGATGTGGAATAATGAGTTACTATAGTTGATATGCAACTTAAGCGGTATTGATTGCGCTAGGCTGTTAACTTTGGAGTTGGCGATTATTCAAGGATGAAATAATGGCATTAAAAAAAATTTCGTTACGCTTTACCGTTGGAACAATGTTCATACTCGCGACTGTGCTAACGGCTGTGGTTGCGGTCTCTCTTCAATACTACTTCAGTAAAAAAATGGCGACGGAGAATACTCTGTCAAAGTTGACGATGGTATCTCATTACCTGAGTGATTATATCGGCGCGATTGACTCTGACGCAGCCAACACCGCGCGTTTACTTGCTACAGTGAAACGATCTATCAGTAACAAAATATCGAAAGAAGAGTCGCGTAGTATTCTTTCTGAAGCCATTAAAGATAACCCTCTCTTTTATAGTATTTACATTGGCTCATCCGATGAAAATTTCTTCCAAATTATTAACCTAGAATCTGCCCCTGTCGTTAGAGAAAAAATAGGAGCACAACAAACGGATCGTTGGGTTGTGGTTGAGATTCAAAATATAGGGCAGGAGCGAGTCCGGACAACGAAATATTTTGACCAAGAGTTTTCCCTCAGAAGCTCAACTACGGAGCAGAGTAACTACTTTCCAACGACCAGGCCTTGGTATGTTGCTGCCAATGTTCTGTCGGTCGAAAAAACTCAGCCATATCTTTTTCAGCATTTACAAATTACCGGACAAACTTATTCTTTAGCGTTTGAGTCGAAAATCGAATCTGAAATTCAACATGTGATTGGTATTGATATTGTGCTGTCTTCTTTGGCTAACAAATTATCAGGTACGGCGCTTGGATTAGCAGAAGATAGTAAGGTTGAGTCTTTCTTATATTCGAAATCGGGTAACATTATTGCGTCTAACCTCAAGGTTAATAATCAGGAATCGGAGTTTGATGTATCAAAACTGATGCTATCATCTGAGCAAAAAGCCTTGGTTAATGATACTCCTCCGCTTTTAGTGTCTAATCAAAATGATTGGGGGCCGATGGACTTTTCAGTGGCGGGAAGACCAGACGGCTATGCGATAGACCTTCTCAAAATGATTGGTGGTATGACTGGGATCAGGTTTGAATTTGTGAATGGTTTTTCTTGGGGAGAGCTTGTTAATAAGTTTCAAGAAGGAACTATAGATGGGCTGCAATCGGTGCAAAATTATAAAAATAATGGCATAAGCGGCCTCTACACCACTCCAATCTATGATTTACCGTTTGCTATCGTGACCAGAGAAGACGCGAAGATTATTACTAATTATGCCGAGCTTGAGGATAAAAAAGTGGCCATTTTATCTGGGCGGTCAATTATTCCTAAGCTAAGGGAAGACTTTCCGAATATTGATTTAGTTGAGTTTGAAAACCTAGAGTCCGCATTTGATTCAATTGAAAGCGGAGAGAACTTTGCATTCTTAGACGCTGAACCCGTACTCTCGTTTGCATTAGATAGGTTTTTCCAACCAGGCCTTGTTGTAAATGGGGCTCTAGAAGATCTAAAACAGAACTACTCAAATCAATTCCATTTGGTGTTGCAGAGCAAGCATAAGCAATTGCTTCCAATTATTGACAAAGCTATCGGCAGGTTAAGTGATGAACAACTTGATACCTTAGCGAAAAAGTGGCTCCATGATACCGGCTTTAATACGAATACGACGGTTCCTTATATTGAACTTTATGATTTGACTAAGGAAGCAACGGTTGAAGGCAGTATGGTAAGGGTAGAGTTGAATGGCGAGATCAAACATCTCTATTTAAAGAAAATAGACACGGGCGAACACTACTCTGAGTATTTTGCGGTATTGATTCCCGAATCTGAAGTCTTCAGTACAGTCAATAAACGTCTAGCAACCTCTGTTGGTGTAACGGTGTTACTGATGAGTTTGACGTTGCCTATTGCTTGGACTTTTGGTGCGCCGATAGTGCATCCAATTCGCCAATTAGAGGAAGAGACTCATAAGGTTAAGCTGCGTGATTATGACAACGTGACAATTCTTGATACTCGAATCAAAGAAGTGTGGGAATTATCTGTTGCCGTAAAAGATATGGCTATGGAGATTAAACGACATGAACAGATGCAAGAGGCGTTTGTTGAGTCGTTTATCAAGCTCATCGCTCAAGCGATCGATGATAAGTCCGCTTATACGGCAGGGCATTGTAATCGTGTACCAGAACTCGGCTTGATGTTGGCTGACGCGGCTGAACAATCACAATCTGAGCACTTCAAAGACTTTGAGTTTAAAAATGATGACGAACGCCGTGAGTTTAGAATTGCGGCTTGGCTTCATGATTGTGGCAAGATCACGACACCGGAACACATCGTCGATAAAGGTACGAAGCTAGAAGCGAACTACAACCGAATCCACGAGGTGAGAACTCGTTTTGAAGTACTTTGGCGTGATGCGGAAATCACTGCTTTGAGAAAACAACTTGAAGGTACTCTATCAACGCAACTGATAGCCGATGAGCTTGCGGCAACGAAACAGCAGCTACAAGATGACTTTGCCTTTATCGCGATATCAAACGTTGGTGGTGAGTTCATGAGTGACGACAAAGTTGCTCGCATTCGTTCGATAGCTGAGACGACTTGGATGCGTAACTTTGATGATCAACTTGGTCTATCACCGATAGAAGCCTTGAATCGAGAATCGAGTTCAAGTTTGCCAGCGACAGAGCTGCTGTTAAGTGATAAGCCTGAACATATAGTGAAAAGAGATAGGCCGTTAGAGTTTGACCCGAAACATCAAATCAAAATGGATGTGCCGGAGCATCTATACAACTTAGGCGAAGTCTACAATCTGAGCATTGCACGTGGTACGTTAACTGCTGAAGACCGATTCAAGATAAATGAGCATATGCTTGGCACGATTAAGATGCTTGAGAATCTGCCATTCCCGAAAGAGCTAAGCCGTGTTCCTCGCTATGCTTCGACGCACCACGAAACACTCAAAGGCACGGGATATCCAAGGAAGTTGACTGGCGACGATCTTTCAATTCCAGAACGTATTCTGGTGATCTCCGATATTTTTGAGGCATTAACCGCTGCGGATAGGCCGTATAAGAAAGCGAAGCCAATCAGTGTTGCTGTCGACATCATGTACAAAATGGCGTTGGACGAGCATCTCGATATCGAACTGTTTAGATTGTTCTTAACCAGCGGTACTCACCTGCGTTATGCAGAAGAGTATCTCAAACCGGAACAAATTGATTTCGTTGATATCAACAAATACCTAGAAGTTACTCGTCAGATAGCTTGATTAAAGGTTGGCTTGTTAGAACGGGTTCGATGAATGAAAGGCGCACATGAGTGCGCCTTTTTTATATCTGTTTATCGGTGAGCTGGTGGATAGATACGAAGGGGGCTGCTTTTGACAAGTTTCGGCTATAAGTTGTCGACATATCGATTTCAAATGATTTTAGGGTAGATAGGGGGTTAGTGACTCTTACTCTGATTAAATCGATAAATAACAGATGGTTGAGTTGTTTGTAGTGTCCTTTTGGATTAGTTTTAATCGTCTATGAAAAATACTACCTTAGTCTAAATTGTCGACAATTGGCTTGATTGTCGACAATTCAATCGTGTATTTTATGTTCATGTTATGAAATTGTTGACAGTTAGGGTCGGCAATCAGAAGTGAGCAGCGTGAATATGAATACTGCGATAAAAGATCTCACCTTAAGTGCAAACACGAAAACACGTGTGAGCAACAAAGAAAACACCAAGTCGGAAAATCTGACAGAGTATCTCGTTGAGGCGATTGTTAACGGTGAATTAGCACCGGGCAGTAAGATCTCGGAGCCTGAACTGGCTAAACGCTTTGAGGTAAGCCGAGGCCCATTACGTGAAGCGATAATGCGTGTTGAAGGGCTTGGCTTGATTGAACGCATTCCTCATGTAGGGGCTCGAGTTATTACTTTTTCGGCAGACAAACTACTCGAGTTGTACGCGGTACGAGAGGCATTGGAAGGCATGGCGGCTCGCTTAGCAGCAAGACATATCACACAAGAAGAGCTTGTCGGGCTTGAAGGATTATTGTCGACACACTCAAAATACATCGATGAAGTCGAAGGTTCTTCTTACTTTCATCAACATGGGGATTTCGATTTCCATTACCGCATTATTAAAGCGAGTCGTAACAGCAAACTCATTTCGCTGCTGTGTGATGAGCTTTATCACCTATTACGCATGTACCGCTATCAATCGCCTAGGGCTCAGTCTCGGCCCAAAGAGGCGCTCGATGAACACAAATACATCCTACAAGCGATTCGCAACCGTGATGAAGAGCTAGCAGAAATGCTAATGCGAAGACACATCTCGGGAAGCCGATTACTTATAGAGCAACAAATTCAATCCAAAGATCTTGATTAATTGGCGACTGGTATTTGCTAGCGGTTCTTCGCTGGCGAGAGCTAAACATCAGTAGTCATAAAGATTAGAAATTAACAATTAACAGGGAGCGTCATTATGAAGTTATCAGCAGGAGCTAAGTTCCGACAAGCTGTGCAAGACAACGACCCATTGCAGATCGTCGGTACGGTGAATCCGTATTGCGCGATGATGGCAAAGAACTTAGGGCATCAGGCGATCTATTTGTCGGGTGGAGGTATCGCCAATGCGTCTTATGGTTTGCCTGATTTAGGTATTACGACATTGAACGATGTGTTGGTGGATGTTGAACGTATTACCAACGCGTGTGATCTGCCATTGCTGGTGGATATCGATACGGGATTTGGTGGCGCATTCAATATTGCACGTACCATTCGCGCTATGGAGAAGGCAGGCGCAGCTGCAATTCATATGGAAGATCAAGTGGCCCAGAAACGCTGTGGTCATCGACCAAATAAAGCGATTGTGAGCCAGCAAGAGATGGTCGATAGAGTCAAAGCGGCAACAGATGCTAGAACCGATGAGAGCTTTGTGATTATGGCGCGTACGGATGCATTGGCGGTTGAAGGTATTGATAGTGCGATTGAACGAGCGATTGCGTGTGTTGAAGCGGGCGCTGACATGATTTTCCCTGAGGCGATGAATCAGCTAGACCAATACGTGAAGTTCTCGGCGGCGTTGAAATTAGCAACGGGTAAGCACGTGCCTATTCTTGCGAACATCACTGAGTTTGGCCAAACGCCACTCTACAACTGTAATGAGTTGGCCCAATCAAGTGTCGACATGGTGCTTTATCCATTGAGTGCGTTCCGTGCGATGAACAAAGCGGCGGAGAATGTTTACAAGCACTTGTTAGTTGAAGGCAATCAAGAAGCTCTGTTGGATTCAATGCAAACCCGTAAAGAGCTTTACGAACACCTGAATTACCACGACTACGAAAACAAGCTTGATCAGTTGTTTTCAAGTGAAGGGTAAACCAGTTTCAATTAATCAAAAATCAACTTAATCCAATAACGTGAAATGGTTAGTCGCCATATCCAGTACCGATCATAAAGATCATCGGACATATAAACAGGCAGCACCAAAGAGTGCAGGCGGCTAACACAGAAAAGGAGTTCACCATGTCTGTATCTTTGAGTGATAAAGCAGCTGTCGAAAAGGCTTCAACAGAAAACCAACAACAAAGCGAAAAACCCGAAATCAAACCAGCCAGCGCACCTGCAATCGGTGGTGCTGGTCTACGTGGCCAAAGTGCGGGAACCACCGCGCTATGTACCGTAGGCCAGTCAGGAACGGGTTTAACTTATCGTGGTTACGATATTACCGACCTTGCTAATCATGCTCAGTTCGAAGAAGTGGCGCATCTGCTACTAAGGGGTCACTTACCCAGTGAAAAAGAGTTAGACAATTACAAAACGTTGTTGATTGGTTTACGTGGCTTGCCTCAACCTTTGAAAGCAGCACTAGAGCTTATCCCTGCAGACGCTCATCCAATGGATGTGATGAGAACGGGTTGTTCAATGCTAGGTAATCTAGAGCAAGAGTCTGATTTTTCTGAGCAACTCCCCGCGACCGAACGAATGCTCGCACTTTTCCCTGCGATTATTTGTTACTGGTATCGCTTTAGCCATGATGGCGTGCGCATTGACACTGAAGATCAAAGCGAAGCGTGTCTGGGTGGCTACTTCTTGAAGATGTTAACGGATAAAGCGCCGAGTGAACTTCACAAGAAGGTAATGCACTGCTCGCTCACCCTGTATGCGGAACATGAGTTTAATGCTTCGACTTTTGCCGCTCGTGTGTGTGCATCAACCCTGTCTGATATCCATTCGTGTGTCACCGCAGCGATTGGTACGTTGAGGGGCCCTTTACATGGCGGTGCGAATGAAGCCGCGATGGAAATGATCCAAGATTGGCAAACCGCCGATGAAGCGGAAGCGAACATCATGAATATGCTCGTCAACAAAGACAAAATCATGGGCTTCGGTCATGCCATTTATCGTGAGAGCGACCCACGAAATGCTCTAATCAAGCGTTGGTCAAAAGAGCTTGCTCAAGAGGTGGGAGATGAACAGCTTTACGCCGTTTCAGAGCGTGTTGAAGCGGTAATGAAGCGCGAGAAAGGGCTGTTCTGTAATGCGGACTTCTTCCATGCATCGGCTTACCACTTCATGGACATCCCAACCAAATTGTTTACTCCTATCTTCGTGATGAGCCGCCTTACTGGTTGGACGGCACACGTATTCGAGCAAAGAGAAAACAATCGAATTATTCGTCCAAGTGCAGACTACACCGGGCCAGAGCATCAAGACTGGCTACCAATCCATTTACGTTAGTCCTCTATATCGAGCCGACTTATATCTCGAGGTGACTTTTCTCTTCATGTGATAAGGCCTCGAGAACCAACGAATAGAATTTAACAGATAATGGTGGATGTATGTCTGATGTAAAACTTGAAAGAAACCAAGAGCTTGATGAAAACAAGTATCGAAAGGTTTTACCGGGAACGGGTTTAGAATATTTCGACGCTTGCGAAGCGGTAGAAGCAATATCCCCGGGCGCTTATAAAACCTTGCCTTATACGTCGCGAGTGTTGGCAGAGCAATTAGTAAGACGCTGTGATCCTGAAACCCTTGAAGACAGCTTAAAACAGATCATTGAACGCAAGAGCGACTTAGATTTTCCTTGGTATCCTGCGCGAGTGGTGTGTCATGACATTCTAGGTCAGACCGCTTTAGTTGATTTAGCTGGCTTACGCGATGCGATTGCCGACCAAGGCGGAGACCCTGCCAAGGTGAACCCCGTTGTCGAAACTCAACTGATTGTTGATCACTCTTTGGCAGTGGAACATGCCGGGTTTGATAACGAAGCATTTGATAAAAACCGCGCGATTGAAGAGCGCAGAAACGAAGACCGTTTTCATTTTATTGAATGGTGTAAAACCGCGTTTAAAAACGTGAGTGTGATCCCAGCGGGTAACGGGATCATGCACCAGATTAACTTGGAGAAAATGTCTCCAGTTATTCAATCTAAAGAAGGCATCACGTTTCCTGATACTTGTGTTGGTACCGATAGCCATACACCGCACGTTGATGCTCTGGGCGTTATTGCGATTGGTGTGGGCGGCTTGGAAGCTGAGACAGTGATGCTCGGTCGTCCGTCGATGATGCGATTGCCTGATATTGTAGGCGTTAAACTGACGGGTCAACGACAAGAAGGGATAACTGCAACGGATATTGTGCTTGCGATTACTGAGTTCCTTCGCAATGAGAGAGTGGTCTCAAGCTATTTGGAATTCTTCGGTGAAGGGGCTCGTGCACTGACCATTGGTGACCGCGCAACCATCTCCAACATGACGCCAGAGTATGGTGCAACAGCCGGTATGTTTTACATCGATGAGCAGACCATACAATACCTAAAGCTGACAGGACGCGAGCCTGAACAGGTTGAGTTAGTTGAGCTATACGCTAAGCAAACTGGCTTATGGGCCGATGATTTAGATTCTGCTCAATACGAACGGGTATTAGAGTTTGATCTGTCTAAGGTTGAACGCAATCTTGCAGGGCCGTCTAACCCACATCGTCGTTTGCCAACTAGAGAGCTGGCTCAGCAAGGCATCAGTCAAGCATCTTGGAAAGAGCAGCATGCTAAGCAGTACAGCGACGAGCAGATGCCCGATGGTGCCGTAATCATCGCAGCAATTACCTCTTGTACCAATACCAGTAATCCAAGAAACGTGGTCGCCGCGGCATTGGTGGCTAAGAAAGCCAATCAACTTGGATTAGTTCGTAAGCCGTGGGTGAAAACATCATTTGCGCCGGGCTCTAAAGTTGCCAAGCTCTATCTTGAGTCGGCAGGTTTGCTACCTGAGCTGGAAAAGCTAGGCTTCGGTATCGTCGGCTATGCGTGTACTACCTGTAATGGTATGAGCGGAGCCCTAGATCCTGCTATCCAACAAGAGATCATCGACCGCGACCTGTATTCAACCGCTGTGTTGTCAGGGAATCGAAACTTTGATGGTCGAATCCATCCCTATGCCAAACAAGCGTATTTAGCCTCACCGCCATTGGTGGTTGCTTACGCGTTGGCTGGCACGATTCGCTTTGATATCGAGAAAGACAGCTTAGGCACCGACAACAATGGTAAGCCAATCTACTTAAGTGATTTATGGCCGAGTGATGCCGAGATCGATGCTGTTGTCGGTGAGCACGTTAAGCCTCAGCAATTCCAACAGATCTACGTGAAAATGTTCCAGCCAGACGAGGAACAGGTGACTACTGAACCGCTTTATGACTGGCGACCTCAAAGTACCTATATTCGCAGACCACCTTATTGGGAAGGAGCTCTGGCGGGAGAGCGAAGCCTATCTGGTATGAGACCTTTAGCGATTCTGGGTGACAACATCACCACAGATCACTTATCCCCTTCAAATGCGATTCTCGCTTCGAGCGCTGCGGGGGAATACCTCACCAAAATGGAAGTGCCGGAAGAGGACTTTAACTCTTACGCGACCCATCGAGGCGATCACTTAACCGCGCAACGAGCAACATTCGCCAACCCTAAGCTGTTTAACGAAATGGTGAAGGACGCTGGAGAAGTCGTGCAAGGTTCATTAGCAAGAGTTGAACCTGAAGGTCAAGTTACGCGAATGTGGGAAGCGATAGAAACTTACATGAATCGTAAACAACCCTTGATTGTCGTTGCTGGTGCCGATTATGGACAAGGTTCATCACGTGATTGGGCAGCCAAAGGTGTGCGTTTAGCGGGTGTTGAAGTGATTGTTGCTGAAGGGTTTGAACGAATTCACAGAACCAACTTAGTTGGCATGGGCGTGCTGCCTCTGCAATTCAAAGCGGGAACCAATCGCAACACCTTAGAGTTGGATGGCACTGAGCTTTACGACGTGTACGGCGACATTGAAGCGGGTTCTGATTTGGCTCTAGTCATCACTCGTAAAAACGGTGAAAAGCTTGATGTTCCTGTGACCTGCCGACTAGACACGGCAGACGAAGTGAATGTTTATAGCGCTGGTGGCGTGTTGCAACGTTTCGCCAAAGACTTTCTTGCAAATTAGGAGCTAGTTATGAACATCAAACAGATAAAAGTACCTGCTACCTACATGCGGGGCGGAACAAGCAAAGGCGTTTTCTTCAACTTAAGTGATTTACCTGAGGCTGCGCAAGTTACCGGAGAAGCTCGAGACGCATTACTTCTGCGCGTGATTGGTAGTCCAGATCCTTATGGCAAACAAACCGATGGCATGGGTGGTGCAACATCCAGTACCAGTAAAACCGTTATTGTTTCGAAAAGTAGTAAAGCCGATCACGATGTTGATTACCTATTCGGCCAAGTAGCAATAGACAAGCCGTTCGTTGATTGGAGCGGTAACTGCGGCAATCTGTCTGCTGCAGTGGGCCCATTTGCTATTCATAGTGGTCTAGTCGACTCGAATCGTATTCCAGAAAACGGTGTGGTCGAGGTGCGAGTATGGCAAGTGAACATAGAGAAAACCATTATTGTTCATGTACCTATCGCTGGTGGCGAAGTTCAAGAGTTGGGTGATTTTGAACTCGACGGTGTGACTTTCCCCGCCGCTGAGATCCAAGTTGATTTCCTAGACCCCGCCGATGCGAGTGGCTCTATGTTCCCAACAGGGAATGTTGTCGATTTTTTAGATGTTCCCGATCTGGGTTGCATCAAAGCGACATACATTAATGCTGGGATACCCACCATTTTTGTTGATGCTGAATCGGTTGGCTACCAAGGCACTGAACTTCAATCAGATATCAATAGTGATACCAAAGCCTTGGCTCTGTTTGAATCCATACGAGCACATGGTGCAGTAGCAATGGGTCTTATTGATTCTTTAGAACAAGCTGAATCATGTCAACATACACCTAAAGTCGCGTTTGTTGCTAAGCCTCAAGCGTACCAAGCTTCCAGTGGTAAATCGGTTGCTGTCGAAGATACTGACCTTCTGGTGCGTGCTTTGTCTATGGGGCAACTGCACCATGCCATGATGGGTACGGCTGCGGTTGCTATTGCTTCAGCGGCAAGTGTTCCTGGCACCTTAGTGAACTTGGCAGCCGGTGAGGGAAGTCGTGATTTCGTGACCTTTGGACACCCGTCAGGAACCTTAAAGGTAGGTGCGAAAGCGCTGCAGGCCGAAAGTGGGTGGAAAATAGAGAGGGCGATTATGAGTCGTAGTGCCCGAGTGATCATGGAAGGTGCCATTCGTGTGCCTTTTCCCAAGTAAAGCGATTGTCGTGAACGGTTAAATGTTCACGAATACAACGCTGAGAAAAGAGTGCACCCAAGTGAAACTGTTAAAAGCTAGTCGCTTGGACTAATGGATAAATCATGGAGGAGGCACTATGTCTGCTACGAATCGAATGACTAGAAAAACAGATTACATCACCGAGTATCAATGGGCGAGGGAAGACCCAAATTCGTTTTGGGAAACACAATCACAAGCGATAGATTGGTTTGAACCACCAAAAACGATATTACAAACTGACGATAACGGAATTGAGCGTTGGTTTCCTGATGGGGTGATGAACACCTGCTGGCTCGCGCTGGATTATCATTGTGAAAATGGGCGAGGTGACAATACCGCACTGATTTACGACTCTCCAGTTACAGGAACTCAATCCTCGTACACTTACAATCAATTGCGTAACCAAGTGGCTAAAGTCGCTGGTATGTTAGCCACGCAAGGCGTTACCAAAGGTGATCGTGTGGTGATCTACATGCCAATGATTCCTGAAGCGGCGATGGCAATGTTGGCCTGTGCACGACTAGGTGCGGTGCATTCGGTGGTGTTTGGTGGTTTTGCCCCTCATGAGCTTGCCGTTCGAATTGAAGATGCCGAGCCCAAGGTGTTGATTACTGCATCCTGCGGTGTCGAGATAAATAAAGTCCTGCCATATAAGCCGATGGTCGATCGCGCGATCATGGACAGCCGATGGAAGCCTGAGAAAGTGGTGGTATTCCAAAGAGAGCAGTCTCTAGCCGAATTGAACAACGAACGTGATGTACTTTGGCAGCAAGCTGTTGAGGATGCTTTGCCTCACGTATGTGTGCCTGTTCTAGCGACTGACCCACTATATATCTTGTATACATCAGGGACGACGGGTAAGCCAAAAGGCGTGGTGCGCGATAATGGTGGTCACGCGGTCGCGATGAAATACTCGATGAGCACTATCTACGATATGCCGCAAGATGGCGTATTTTGGGCGGCTTCTGATGTCGGCTGGGTAGTGGGGCATTCTTATATTGTTTATGCACCATTGATTCATGGTTGTACTACGATTCTGTTTGAAGGTAAGCCAGTCAGAACGCCAGATCCCGGCGCATTCTGGCGAGTGTGTGAAGAGTACAACGTCGATGTATTGTTTTCTGCGCCAACAGCGTTTAGGGCCATTAAGAAAGAAGATCCTGAAGGCGAGTTGCTCACCAAGTATGACTTATCATCGCTCAAGTCGATTTTCATGGCTGGCGAGCGCTTAGACCCGCCAACATTGGATTGGGTCGAGTCTCATACCAATAAACCGGTTATCGACCACTGGTGGCAAACCGAAACGGGTTGGGCTATTTCTGCCAATCCGACAGGGCTTGAATCTTTGCCTGTAAAAGCGGGTTCTTCAACCAAGCCAATACCCGGTTACCAAGTGGAGATCCTCAATGAGTTGGGTGAAATCGCACAAACGAATCAACAAGGGTTTGTGGCACTTAAACGACCATTGCCGCCTGGTTGCTTACCCACGGTATGGCGCAATCATGATCGGTTTGAATCGGGCTATTTGAGTCAGTTCCCAGGCTATTATGTTTCTGGGGACGGTGGCTATCTCGATGAAGATGGGTATCTATTTATTATGGGCCGTATCGACGATGTGATAAACGTAGCGGGACACCGTCTGTCGACGGGAGAAATGGAAGAGATTGTGGGTGGTCACCCAGCCATTGCAGAATGTGCGGTAGTCGGGATTCATGATGACTTAAAAGGGCAGCTACCTCTTGGTTTAGTTGTGCTGAAAGATGGCGTAAAAGTCGATGGTATTGAGTTACAAGCGGAGTTGGTTGGCAAGGTTCGCAATGAGATTGGCGCGGTCGCCTGTTTTAAGCAAGCCTTGGTTGTTGAGAGATTACCTAAGACGCGCTCAGGTAAGATCTTACGTAGAACGATCCGGCAGATCGCAGAAGGTGAACAATATGTGGTGCCTTCAACTATTGACGACCCTACCAGCTTAACTGAAATTGCTGAAAAGCTCGGCAAATAGACGTCGCAGTTTAGGTAATCTCACCTTCGGCTTGTTGATTTATACATAATCCGGCGTGATGGTTTACCTAAACTCTACTTTATTCATCCGCTTATCCATTGCGTTTACTATGACCTTATTATGAATCCCACATATTGAGGTCTTTTTATGCGAGCTTACTTTTTGTTGATTGCTTTATTGGTCAGTGGTGCTGCTAGTGCCAGTATTTCAAAGGATGAAGCGAGTAGAGCGTTGTTAGAACCTTTGAGTCATCCCAAGGTATTTAAATGTGTATCAAAGACTGGCGTCGATCTCTATCAAGCGGTTTTTGATATTGGTGTGGGATATGAAGCCGACCCTATTAACTCGAAGATGATCGTTAATTCAAGGAAAGGCCGCTACGAATATCAAATCTTAGGCGCAGTAAGGTCTGAAAGAGCTGGTGAAATTGTCGTGTTAACTCGCCATGTGGGAGACGGTGTTAAAGTTGCGGCTATGATTGATGACGAAAATGGCAAGATACTGGGGATCGGCGATAAAAATCATTATCGAGATTGTGGTGTTAGGCCACCACCTAGCGTAGCAAACATGCAAAACTTTTGGTCTAAAGGCTAAGAGATATGTGAAAGGCAAGAATTATAGAGAAAGCGCGATTGAGGCGACCTTATTGGTCGCCTTTTTTGTTGGTGAGGATAAAGCGAGCTCAAAGCTATATATCATTAATCAGTTATGCGATGGCTGAATAATACATAGCTGAACATGATGTATCGTCTAAACGTGGCTTTATTTATCTCATTAACGGCTCTGCTTAAGATGGTTCTACTCAAAACGAAGAACTAAGCGAGACTCCTATGAAATTCACTAAACCTTTTCTTTTAGCGACACTGATTGTGACTCTTTCTGGTTGCGCATCACCAGCAATGGATAACGAAAATGAGAATGCCGCACGTAATCGTGGTGCGGTAGGTGGTGCTTTATTAGGAGCAACAGCCGGCGCTCTAACTGGAGATGCGAGTTTAGCCGTTAAGGGCGCTGCATTAGGTGGTGTGACCGGTGGTGTTGCGGGTTCAATGAAAGATACGGACGATGCAAGAAACGCACAACGAACCCAAGTTACTGCTGATGGTCTAGCGCAAGACAATCGCACTGATGCAGAAAAGCGAGTTGCGGAAGTAGAGGCGGAAATTAAGCTTATTGAACTGGAACAACAGCTTGCTGATCTCAAAGAAGAGAAAGAAGATAACGGTGCATAAAGCTGAAGCTACAGCAAAAGCCACAGCAAAAACCATAGCTTCGATATTCGTTTAATTCAAAATCATTCAAACAGAATGGCCACGTAATGTGGCCGTTTTTGTATCTAAAATACACACTTCAAACAATGAATTAATTCAATAACTTGTATAGATACTCACGGCAAGTAAACTAGACTCAGTTTAGATATTAATTTGGTTTGAGAAGCGCAATAGTCATGAATGTCACCTTAAGGGCCGCAAAGCACGCGGATTTGGAACAACTTAACGAGTTAATGTTCGATCTCCACCATTATCACCACCTTGCTAGCCCAGAGCACTTTAAAACGGCAGAAGAGATTGAGCAGGAAAAAAGCATTGCACGATACTTGGATGACCCTGAATGTTTGGTTTATGTGGCATTAAAAGGTGAGCTCATTGTTGGCTTTATCTCTGGGCATTTTTGTGAGCTTATCTCAACGGTCAGCAAACCAGTGCCGATGGGAAGTGTCGATGAACTGTTTGTCTTGCCTGATTATCGAAAAGAATCGATTGCTGAAAAGTTGTTTAACAAAGTTGAAAGTACTTTTGATGATTATGGGGTTGAACAAGTCTTTGTAGAAGTTTGGGACTTTAACTCGCCTGCCAAGGACTTCTATCAAAAAATGGGGTTCACACCTCACATTCAATGGATGAGGAAGGCTTTGCACAAAACGTAGACAGCGATTTTGTGTGGCTTTGATTACAATAGTTCAACTGCAACAGCAGTCTTCAATATTCTTCTATTATTTTTTAGGTAAACTCGTTGGTTATTCGATATTTATTAGTTTTCATACTGTCTCTTTTGAGTACTACTTCCGCTTGGGCAAACGACACTTTGCCCGATCATATCGCGGGCGCCTTGTGTGTAGTACGTGCTGATAACCAAATCGTGTTGGTTGATGAGTTGATCACCGGTCAATTGTCTCTACCGGGAGGCACTGTTGTTTCAGGTGAGCCGCCAGCCGTCGCGGCGCAACGTGAAACGTGGGAAGAGGCTGGTTTGTCGGTAACGGTCGGTGATGTGCTAGGTTATACCGACAGTGCCGTCGTGTTTGATTGTATTTCTGACTCTGAAGTGATCAGTTACAAGGCTCGAAATGAGTTAGGTGGCTTTGAGCTGCCGATTTGGTTTGCTCCTCATTATGGCGTGGAAGTCAGCCGAGCGATGTTACTTCCTCCTACTGAATTGCAAGATCACCAATACCGCTACCCAGAACAGTGGTCTGAGATTAACGAGCTGTTTTTATCTGCGACAGATCAACCGGTGACGTATGTGACTGAGCTGGTGGGCGCGGCACCCAAAGTCCATCAAGTTGAATTAAATTGGATTGTGTCACTTCAAAACACGTTCGATAAGATGCCAAGCGTATTTGCGAATACTGTGCTTTTGACTGACTTGTTGGCCAAGCCATGGGTCTTCATTGTGCTATTGCCGTTAATTGCTTGGTACTTTGGCCGTAACTTCGCGTTGAAGTTTGGCTTCACTTTGATCTCGGTGACACTACTTACTTTAATCGCGCACCAAGGTTTTGGTTTTCCACGTCCACACGCTTACATGCCAACATTGAAACTGGTGATGAGCAGTGGGTATAGTTTTCCAAGTCTGTTGGCTGCCTTGTGGGTCAGTTTAACCTTGTTAGTCTTTTGGAAACTAAAGCGCCTCTTGGAGCAAAAATCGATTCTGATAGTGCTCGCTGGCCTGCTGTGGATCATGCTATTTAAGTCTTATTCAGGCAGTGCGTTTTTTAGTGATGTATTAATGGGTGGTGTATTAGGCGCTTTAACGACGTGGCATATCGTGAGATTAGACGCGAAACCGGATGTTGATATTAGCGCCTTATTGAGTTCTAAAGGTGTTTGGTGGGCATTGTGCTTACTGTCGATTGTTCTGACGGTGATATGGCCACTGCCAACATTCTCATTCTGGGTGGCGATTTTGATGACGATTGCATGCCTAGTGACGTTAACAGACTCGAAACCTTTGGTTGGTCAGTTCTCATTCAAGATCGTTCTTGGAGTGATGGCGATGTTGTTAGCGGGAAATCTGCTGATTAGCTGGGCTGGAAGCTTTGTCTCTTTCAGCGGTATTGCTTCATTTATTGTTGAAACGTTACGTTTCCCAATCTTGATTCTGTTTGGTGTGGTGGCATTTCGTCTGCCATGGAAAAGAGAGTAAGCGACTCGACTAACACAAAATCAAAAAGGCTGTGCAGTGCACAGCCTTTGTCATTGTGCGCCGAGCATGGCGTTGATCTAGGAGGTGAAAGTCCTCTACGGGCTCAGTCGAGCGAGAACCGTTAGCCTATGCAAGGGTGTTCACCGTGAGGTGAAATCTGAAGGAAGCAAATGGCAAAACTTGGTTGTGACGAACAGAAATCTGATAGTAGGTCATTACAACTTGGGCAACCTAGCAATAGATAGAATAGC